>JASHXS010000161.1 GCA_030043405.1 Thermoplasmata archaeon
CGAGCGCCTGCATGTCCTTGAGCAGCGCGACGACGCGCTCGAGCTCCTCACGCGCCTTGAGGCGTACGCCGTCGACAGTCGGCTCGAGCGGGACCAGATCGAGGACGCCCTCCACACGGCGCGCTCCGGGGACATCGCCCAGGCGCTCGCCACCTACCGGCAGGTCGACCGGGTCGTCGCCATCAAGGAGCGGCACCTCGACCAGGCGCGGGAGGAGCTCGAGCGCGTGGTCTCCCTCCTCAAAGACATGCAGGTCCTCGGGATCGAGCCGCCGCAGGACCCCGCCGAAACGGCCCACGAGCTCGAGGCCGAACTACGGGCCGGCAAACTCGCCTCCCTGAAGCAGCAGATCCGGGCCCTCCGGCTCCAGGCCGTGAGTCGGCTCAAGTCGCACCTTCCCAAGTACATCAGCGAGTACGGGGACTATCTCGTCGAGGAGCGGACGCACGGGATCGCCACCGAGCTCGAGGCGACCGAACTCGCGCGCGGTGCGCGCGACTTCTTCCGCGGCCGGGCCGAGGAAGGACTGCGTCGTCTTCGAGCGCTGCAAGAGACCCACGGCGTCCCCTCCGCCCGGGCGCGCACGGCGCCGGTCCGGCCCTCTCGCTGACCGCTAGGGGATCCGCTCGAACAGGCGGATGTCCTCCCCCCACTCATGCTTGTGGAGGAGGCCGGCTTCCGCGAAGCCGTGGCGCTTGAGGAGGGCGCCCGCCGCCGTGAACCGGGCGAGCGTGTCGGCCCACACCGAGGGGGCGTTGCTCCGCTTCGCCCACTCGAGCGCGGTCGTCAGGAGGGCGGTGGCGACGCCCTGACGGCGCGCGTCCGGGTCGACGGCGAGGTCGAGCAAGTGGCAGGCGTTGTGCTGCATCTGGCAGCCGATGGCGCCGACCATCCGGCCCTCGCGACGGGCCGCGAAGTACGTGATCCCCTCCATGCGGCTGGTGAACTCGAGCGGAGCGGGCTGCCAGGCCTTCACGAGCTCGGCCGGCAGGCCGGGACCTTGCGCGTCCCCGACCTTCTTGTAGAGGGCGCAGATCGCCGGGACGTCCTCGTGGGTCAAGCGCTCCACGACCACGCCGTGGTGCTTCTTCTCGGCCGGGACGGCCGTCCCCTCGGCTCCCCGGTCTCCGTGATCTGAAGGCACGCTAGATTCTCCGATGGGGGAGCGTAGTCGCGCGACACACGCGGTCGTTCTTGAATCTTGCTCCAACCGCGGATGCGTTCCCGCTCACGGCGTGTGCCGCGACGGGGTCCGGGGAAAGGGGGTGGTGTCGCGGATGTGGTCGCGGCGGAGCATCCACCGGAGGAGCCGCTCGACCCCGAGCCCGAACCCCGCGTGGGGAACGTTCCCGTGTCGGCGGAGGTCGAAGTACCACTCGTACGAAGCCGGGTCCACGTTCATCTGTCGCAACCGCTCGAGGAGGTGCTCGATGTTCGTCTCGCGGCACGACGCCCCGACGATCTCCCCGAACCCTTCGGGCCCCAGGAGGTCGGCCGCCTCCACGGTGCGCGGGTCGTCCGCGCTCTGCAGCATGTAGAACGCCTTCACCTCGCGGGGGAAGTGCGTGAGGAAGAGCGGCTGGGGGGATTCGAGGGTGAGGGCGCGCTCCTCCGCGCTCCCGAGGTCCTTTCCCCAGCTCACGGGGAATCCCTGGGAGGCCAGCCGTTCGACCGCGGCCGAGTAGGTGAGCCGCGCGAACGGGGGGCGGATCGCCCGGAGCTCGTCCGCCGACCGCCCGAGCTGGGCGAGTTCCGGGGGACACCGGTCCGCGACCGCCCGGCAGGCGAACGCGAACATCCGTTCGATGAACCCGAGGAGCTCGTCGAGATCGCACCAGGCGAGCTCGACCTCGAGGTGCAGGTACTCGGTGAGGTGCCGGGGGGTCCGCGACTTCTCCGCGCGGAACGAGGGCGTGAGCGCGTAGACCCTTTCGTGGGGGGCCAGGAGCGCTTCGAGGTACAGCTGCGCGGTCTGGCTGAGGTAGCCGGGGCGACCGAAGTAGTCGAACTCGAACGCCTCGGAACCCCCCTCGGCGGAGTTGCCGGTGAGGACCGGGGGCGTCATCTCGAGGACCTCCTCCTGGGCCAGGAACTCTCGGAGGGCGGCGAGCAGCTGCGCCTTCACGCGGAAGGTGGCGACGTGGTCCACGGAACGGATCGCGAGGTGACGCTTGTCGAGCAGGAACTCCTCGGTCTGCTCGGTGAAGATGGGGAACGGGGCGCCGGCGTCGACGATCCGGATCGCGCGGGCGCGGAGCTCGCGACCCCCCGGGGCGCGGGGGTCCAGTGCGACCGTCCCCTCGACCTCGAGCGCTCCCTCGACCTGAACATGGCTCACCGCCTCGATGACCGATTCGCCCAGCGCGTCCTTCTTACCGGTGACCTGGACGCTCCCCGTGCGGTCGCGTACGAGCAGGAAGAGGATGCCCCCGGAGGAGCGTCCCTTTTGTAGCCAGCCGCGAACGCGGAGCGTGGAACCCACCGCCTCGGGCTGGAAGGCCCGGGCGATCGGGTCGAAACGCGTCGGGCTCACTGGTACTCCCGCCACTTGTGCCCGCACTTCGTGCATTCGAAGATGCGGGTCTCGGGTTCGTCCGAGCCTCGGGTCTGGCGGAGGACGTAGTACGCGGTCCCGTTCTCACACTTGGGGCAGATCTCGGCCGCCGTCGGGAGGGTCGCCACTTTCGCCTCCTCCACGACGGCGACCTCGCGGCCCTGGGGGGTCGACCGACCGACCTCGACCCCTCGGCCGAGGGGGAGCGTCTTGCCGCACCCTCCGCAACGCCAGACGCCCTTCGGGCGGTCCGGCTGCATCGAACGCTTGCAGACCGGGCAGAACATGGATGGAGCGAAGTGAGCGGGCGGACGCTATTTTACGCTTGGCGGCGCCCTCGAGGGGCGCCCGTCAGCCGATCATTTCCTCGGGCTGGGCCGAGCTGGAGGGAGGCGCACTGGCCGGGGCGACGCTGAGCGGGAGGGGCGACGGCTTGGCGCCCGGCGCCAGGATCTGGCGGATGTGCTCGGTGCGTCGGGCGAGGTCTTCCTTCGTGCCGATGTCGTGGCGGACGTAGTAGTCGCCCTTCACGAACTTGAGCGCCGCCTCGACGCGGGTCCCGGCTTCGTGGATGGCGCTCGCCTCGGCGGCGATGGCGATCCCGCGGGAGTTGGACAGGCGGACACGGCCGGGCCCCACCTCGTCTACGCTCCCGTAGAAGACGCGCAGGCCGGCCGACTCGATCGCCGGGGCGTCGATCTCGAGCGTCCCGCCCGCCCGCGGACGATCGCCGTAGCCGGGCGGCACGACATACTTGACGACCGTCGCCCGCAGTCGGAAGCTCAACAGCGTGGGGTCGACCCGACCCGTCGCGACGCCCATCATCAGCTCGGCAAAATTCCCCTCCTCGTAGAGGGAGAGGACGTTGATCCCTTCGGGATCTCCGAATCGGGCGTTGTACTCGAGCAGGACGGGGCCCCGGGCCGTGAGCATGAACCCGCCGTACAGGATCCCCCGGTAGGAGTGCCCCTCCGCCCGAAGGGCGCGGACCGACTGCTCGAGGATCCCGAGCGCCTGGTCCCGGGCGGCCCGTGAGAGGAACGGCAGGAGGTGGTCCCGCTGCGAATAGGCTCCCATCCCGCCGGTGTTGCCGCCCTGGTTCCCCTCCTGGGCGCGCTTGAAATCCTGGACCGCCGGCATCGGGTACACGCCCGAGTCCGTCACGAACGCCATGAGGCTGAACTCTTCCCCGTCGAGCTTCTCCTCCAGCAGCACCGACCCGCCCTGCACGAGGATCGACTTCGCATACGTGGCCCCCTCCTTCGGGTCGGTGAAGTCGGAGCCCTGTACCCACACGCCCTTCCCGGCGGTCAGACCGCTCGGCTTGACCACGAACGGACCCCCGAGGGTCGCGACGGCCGCGTCGACCTGGTCGACCGCCGTCGGGATGGCGAGCTTGGGCTGCCCGCCGACCCCGTACTTGGCCAACAGCTCACGGCAGAACCGCTTCGAGGTCTCGATCTGCGCCGCCGCCCGGTCCGGTCCGACGGTCGGGACCTTCGCGGCCCGCAGCGCATCCGCGACGCCCGAGGCCAGCGGGCCCTCCGGTCCGATGACGGCGCCATCGACTCCCTGCGTTCGGGCGAACTCGACGACCCGCTCCGGGCTCGTGGGGTCGATCCGGGCGGACGCGGAGGCCAGCGCGGCGAGACCGGGGTTGGCGTTCGAGCTCGCCACGACCACGGTGGCGTGGGCCCGGACGAGGGTCGCCGCGATGGCGTGCTCCCGGGCTCCGCCGCCGACGACCAGGAAACGCATGACGAGCCACCGGAGGCGGCACGGGATATATCGGGTTCGCGCGGCCTCGTGGGGGACCGCACGGCCCCGCCTCCGGGGACGACCTTTACCTCGAGGCGGCCATGCTATAGCACACCCGCGGGACGAGCCATGAAATACCCTTCCGGGGATGAAAAACTCGCCTGACGGACCCGCGGGCGGGAGCCCGAACGCGGGGGCGTCGGAGCGATTTTTGGGGAGGTGAATAAGTACACATGTCAGAGCTAACCGAACAGAGGTTGGGGTACGGCTTCGGACTGCTCGGGGGCGGATTGGTCGCCCTCGGCGGACTCGCCGCGCTGCTCATCGGGACGGTCGACCTCATCGTCGGTCACCCGTTCGGAGCGGTCGGCGCGGCGACCGAAGCGGTCGTCCTGTTCGTGGTGGGCGGGCTCGCGATGTTCTTCGCGTGGCTCTCCCGCCACGACTGGAGCGGTCGCCCGCTCACGGGCGGGGTGATGCTCCTCGTGACGGCCCTCGTCGCGTGGATCGTGATCGGCATCGACGGGAACCTGCTCGCCCTGGTCGGCTCGCTGTTCGTCTTCCTGGCCGGGATCTTGCTGATGCTCGAACCCGCGAAGAGGGCGGCCAGCGCCGTCGTCAGTGCGTAGAGCGACCCTTCCCGTGGGGCGCTGACGCCCGGGACCGCCGACGGCGGCCTCCGGGCGAACTCCTTCCGCCGCCGTGACCGGCGCGGGCGCCGGGCCCCGAACGCCGCCCCGCCACCCTTAAGAACCGAGGCTAGGTGGCCCGACTCCCGAGAGTTCGCCGATGGAGATTCGCGTCGTAGAGAAGGAGCACGACCTCCTTCGGGTCGAATTCCCGAAGGGAGAGGAGACGCTCCTCATCCCGCTCGTCGAGTCCCTCCAAAAGGAGGAGAAGGTCGTCGAGGCGCGCTACTACCTCGGCCATCCGTTCCTCGACCGCCCCACGCTCCTCGTCCGCACCAAGGGAGAGAAGCCCCAGCAGGTGCTGAAGCGGGTCCTGAAGGACCTCGCGGACCTGTACGGCGACCTCCTGACCGACTTCGAGAAGAAGGCGGACAAGGTCAAGGCGTAGGGACCCCGGGCCCATGTTGAAGGAGTGCGCGCAGCACGGTTTCTTCCGGGCGGAAGCGTGCCCGGTGTGCGGCCAGCCCGGTCGGTTCCTGATGAACGACCGGGAGCTCGACCACCTCGGGCGCGTGCTCACGGGGATCCTCCGTCATTTCCCGGACCGGTACGGGCTCGAGATGGACCCGCACGGATGGGTCTCCCTGCCCCAGATCGTCCGCGCCGTCTCGGGCAAGCATCCCGCCTACCACTGGCTCCGTGTCATGCACCTGGTCGCGATCGCGGAGACCGACGCCAAGGGGCGCTACGAGGTCCGCGACGAGCGCATCCGGGCGACGTATGGGCACACGCTGGAAGTGGAGCTCGACCTGCCGACCGAGAACATCCCGGACCAACTGTTCTTCCCGGTCACCCCCGACGAGGCCGCGATCGTCCTCGAAGTCGGGCTGAAACCCTCGGACCGCAAGAAGGTCCACCTGTCGAAGACCGCGGAAGACGCGCGGGCCGCCGGCAGCGTGCGAACCCCCGAGCCGGTGATCCTGGCGGTCGACACCCAGAAGGCGCGCGACGGGGGCCTCGTGATCATGCGCGCCAGCAAGACCGTCTTCCTGGTCGACCAGGTGCCGGCCGATTACCTCTCCCGCCACGAGGGCGGGGCGGCCCCCTCCGAGTCGCCCGACGCGTCCTAGGCCGAGCCCCGACCCGCGCTAGCCGAACCCGTCGTCCCCGACGTTCGACTCATACGTCGTCACGATGTACGTCTCGATCGTCAGGTGCGTGGACGGGGCGTAGCCGTTCGTGAAGACGAAGTAGAAGTCGTCCGTGTACGGCGCCGAGTACACGATCTCGGCCGACGGGGCCGGCGCGCTCGACCACTGGGGCGCCGGATCCTGTCCGCTCTCGAACTCGACCCACTGCGTCGAGTTGTAGATCGCGACGCCGATGTTCGTGCCGGCCGGCGAGGTCGTGGTGAAGTTGCCGACCACGTAGTCGCCGCCCGTGATCTCGCCCGTGATGACCGTGAAGTTCCCCGGCCCGATCTGGTACGTGCCGGAGGTATCGAGCGGGTCGTTGACGACGGGCGGCCCGCTGATCACGAGCGAGAGCATCAGATACGCGAGGCCCGCGCAGACGGCAATGACGATCAGGCTTCGCATGAAGTTCACGGCCCGGAGGCGACGCCGCAGCGAGCCCCTGAGCTTCGGGAGGTCCCGGGACGCGATCGGGTCCGGAGCACCGCACTCGGTGCACGTCTTCGAGCCGGGCGGGACCGCGACCGCGCAGAACCGACACATCCCCCACGACGGGTCGGGCGGGGACGACGCGGCTACGGGTGGCTCGGGCACGGCGACCGTCGAGCCCGACCGGCCCCTTTTGGGGTTTCGTACGAACCTGGGAGGTCGTTCCCGCTCTACCGCTTCCCGCCCAGACGGATCAAGACGTTCTTGCGGCGCGTGTACGCCTCCACGGCGCGGGGACTTTGCTCGAACCCAAGCCCGCTCCCCTTGAACCCGCCGAACGGGGTCTGCGGGAACGAGGTCGGTGAGTCGTTGACCACGACCATCCCCGACTCCAGGCGCCGGGCCGCGAGGTGCGCCTGGCTCAGGTCCCGTGTCCAGACCGCGGCGAGGAGCCCGTACGCTGTGTCGTTCGCCTGGCGGAGACCATCCTCGAGGTCGGTGAAGGAGTTCGTAACGAGCACCGGACCAAAGATCTCCTCCCGTACCGCCTTGGACGTGGCCGGTACGTCCGCCAAGACCGTGGGCCGCACGAAGTTCCCGTCCCGCAGTGGTTCCTCAGTCGCGCGGCCCCCGCCGGCGACCACGGTCCCGCCGTCGGACTTGGCCGCGTCAATGTACCCGAGGACGGTCTCCGCGTGCTCCTTCGAGACCAGCGGGCCCATTTCGACCCCCTCGGCCGTCCCGGGGCCCAGCTTCATCTTC
>JASHXS010000162.1 GCA_030043405.1 Thermoplasmata archaeon
GCCGGGACGACCAGCTCGCCGCCCGGCTTTTGGTTGGACGGGACCCGATGCGTCTTGACGCCCTTCGCCTGCCAGAAGACCTCGGCGAACTCCTGGACCTGTTTCAGGAGCTCCTGGGCGTCGGCGATGTTCGTCCCCTGCCGGGTCTTGGAGGCCTGCTTCAGGATCTTCCAGGTGAGATCGTGGACCTGCGGGAACTTCGTCGCGTGGTCGGGCGTGAAGAAGTCCCCCCAGATCACGCGGACCTCGCTCTTGACCCGCTCCGAGTGCGTCTCCTTGACGGCCGTGTAACGGGCCAGCTTGGAGGCGTAGGCCGCGCGCTCCTCCGGCTTCGCGTCCATGGCGGGCATCGCGAGTTCCCCGATCAGCTGGTCCATCCGGATGACCGTGAGCGCCGCGATCTGCGCCTCGTGCGGGTCGTAAATACCGCACGGAATGTCACAGTGCGCGTACACGGTCCGAGGGGGCAGGATGGCGTCCACGAGTCGGCTTCCGAATCCATTTGACCATCGGGAGGCGGACATGGCTCCGCGAGCCCCGTCGGTGGGATAAGGATGCCGGCGGCGTCTCCGGAGGGTGGCGTTCCCGAGGGGAGCCGGCGGCCGTCCGCCTGGGCCCGGTGGCGGGCGCGACGGGTCGTGGTCCAGGATGAGAGCATGGTCCCCACGCTCCGGCCCGGGGACCGGCTCCGGGTGGACACGCTCGCGTA
This sequence comes from Thermoplasmata archaeon, assembly GCA_030043405.1. GTDB lineage: Archaea > Thermoplasmatota > Thermoplasmata > Lutacidiplasmatales > UBA184 > Lutacidiplasma. Next base: position 710 of record JASHXS010000162.1, read on the forward strand.
CCGGAGTCGACCCCCCTCGGTCGGCGATATCGTCGTCCTGGTCGACCCCGAGGTTCGATCCCGGTGGCTGATCAAGCGGGTGGCCGCCCTCGGCCCCGGGGTGTACCGTCGTGACGATCGGCCCCCCGTGCCCCTCCCGGACCGCACGGTCTTTGTGATCGGCGAGGCGGAAGATCGATCACGGGACAGCCGACAGTTCGGTCCGGCCCCGATCGACACGCTGCTGGGACGCGCCGTCGCCTGCTATGCGCCGGCCCATCGACGCCGCGCCCTCTGAGCGGCCGACCCGCCGCCGAAAACGTTTAACCGATGTGGGAATCCCACACATCGTGGTAGCGAAGGAAGTCCTCGTCGTGGTCATCGTCCTCGTGGCCGCCGCGGCGGCGGGCGCCGGCTTCGTCGCCGGCTACGAGTACAAGACGTCCCCTGCGAACTCCCCCAGCGGGGCGACCAACTCGACCCTCGGGATCTGGGGCGCCGGTACGCTGGATACCCTCTTCCCGCAGATCGCGAGCGCCCTCTCCAACGAGACGCCCGGTGGGATCGCGAATACGATCCAGACCTACGAGGGATCGCTCGACATCACGACGGCCATCACGACCGGCGGCGTCCAGGCGGACGTCGCGGCGGTCGCTGACTTCCGTCTCATCCCGACCCTGCTCGAGCCGAAGTACGCGGGCTACGAGATCGTCTTCGGGGCCACGCCCGAAGTCCTCGTCTACAACCCGTCGCTCCCCGCGTTCAACGGGGTCAACTCCACCAACTGGGCCCAGAAGCTGATCAACGACGTCACGACCCCCGGGAACGCGCCGATGGCCGTCTGGAACGCGTCGACCGACCCGAACGGGTACAATGGGATCTTCTCGCTCCAGCTGCAGGGTATGCTCTACAACGGGAGCGCCAGCAGCTACTACGACCAACTGTACAGTGGAGGGTCGAGCAGCCCCGCGGTGCCCAACCCCTCGCGGACCATCATCGAACACGAGAGCCAGGCGGCGACGCTGATCAACACCGGGGTCGTCTCGGCGTTCATCACGTACCGGTCGTACGCAATCGTGAACCACCTCAGCTACGTGCCGTTCAACCCGATCGTCGGGCTGGGCGCGAACAACTCGACGGCGCTGAACGACTACTCGAAGCTCTCGACCACCATCTTCGGGAGTTCGCCCGGGGTCTTCCAGACGGTCGTGCCCGCGCCGGTGCTCTTCGCGGTCACGGTCCCGCTGAACGCCCCGAACTCGGCGCTCGGGGAGGCGTTCGTCCACCTGTTGCTCTCCCCGCAAGGGAGCGCCATCCTCTCGGCCGGAGGTGCCTTCACGCCGATCTTCCCGGGCTGGACGAATGACGTGAGCGCCGTGCCCTCGGTCCTGGCCCCCGACGTGGTGCCCCTGCCGGCGTGGACGGGTCCGCTTCTTCCATGAGCGCGGGCGCCGGCGGCGCCCCCCCGACCACGCCCCGGCGGCCCTGGCGGACCGGCCCCGCCTGGTTGAGCCTGCAGCTCGTGCTCTCGGCGTCGCTCCTGCTCCTCTTCCTCCTGCCGATCTACGCGCTGTTCACTTACGCCCCGCTCTCCTCGCTCGTCGCGAACGCGAACAACGCCGGCGTTCGGGCGGCCCTCTGGCTCACCTTCTTCGCCTCGGGGATCGCGGTGCTGGCGGCGGTCGTCTTCGCGATCCCGATGGGGTACCTCCTCGCCCGGCGCTCGTTCCCGGGGAAGTCGGTGGTCGAGGCTGTCGTCGCGCTGCCCGTGGTCGTCCCGCACCTGCTGGTCGGACTCGGGCTGTTCCTCCTCGTCCTTCCGGGGACCCCGCTGTACCGCTTCACCGAAGCGATCGGTTTCCCGATCTTCTACACGATCTGGGGGGTCGTGCTGGTGATGGTCTTCGTCAGTGCTCCCTACACGGTCCTCGCGAGCGAGCTCTCGTTCCGGGCCGTGGATGAACGCGTGCTGGAGGCCTCCCGCTCCTTAGGGGCGGGGAGCGCGACGGCCTTCCTCACGATCAGCCTCCCGCTCGCCGCCCGGGGGATCGTGGCGGGACTCCTGCTGACCTGGGCGCGCGCCGTGAGCGAGATCGGCGGTCTGCTGGTCCTCGCCTACTACGTCTATCCGGCCGGTCCGTACACAGGTCCCGTCACGTCCACGATCTCGGTCTACATCTACAACCTGTTCCAGGTCGGGGACCTGCAGGACGCCGCGGCCGTCTCCTCGCTCTTCCTGCTGATCGCGTTCGTCCTCTTCCTGGTCGTCCGCATCGGCGAGCGCGCCGGCTGGGTGCCCTGGCGACGGGGAGAGATCGGCGGATGACGCAGTGGGCGATCGAGGGCCTCGAGTCCGAGCTCGGACGCTTCCACCTGGGCCCGGTGGATGTGGGCCTTGAGCCCGGGGGCGCGGTCGCGGTGCTCGGCGCCTCAGGCGCGGGAAAGACCACGCTCCTACGCACCCTGGCAGGATTCCTGCCGGCACGCGCCGGTCGGCTGGTCCGCGACGGCGTGGACATCACCGACTGGCCCCCCGAGGGCCGCGGGCTCGGCTACGTCCCCCAGGGCCTCGGGCTCTTCCCCCACCGCACCGTGGCCGCCAACGTGGGGTATGCGCTCGATATCCGGGAGGCGCCGCGCGCGCGGGCCCGCACGAACGAACTCCTCGAGCGATTCCACCTGACCGAACTCGCCCGGCGCTACCCCACCCGGCTCAGCGGCGGCGAGCAGCAGCGGGTCGCGATCGCCCGGGCCCTG
>JASHXS010000163.1 GCA_030043405.1 Thermoplasmata archaeon
CGAAACCATGTGCTTGGTCCAGTACACGGCGATCGCGTCGTACACCATGAGGGCGATCAGGAGAAGGAACGCGGGTAGGACGGCGAACGAGATGCCCAGGATCGCCACGAGGGCGCCGGCCGCGAGGAACCCGACGAGGTCCACGACCCACCACTGGGGTTCCAGGAGCAAGGCGAGGAAGAGACTCGCGCTCACGGCCCCGGCGAGCGGGAGGGCGAGCGAGACCGTCATCTCCGCCGCGTACGGCAGGGGCAGGTACGTCGGCAGCGGGAGGATGGAGAACGTCGCGTACGTCGTCACGTAGAGTGCCCCCGCGATGCCGACCAGGATGACGTACCGCAGGGCGGCCAGCCCGCCCTTCTTGCGGGCGATGTAGAGGATCGCGAGCGGCGCGAGCACGATCAGGGCGATGATGTACAGCGGCGCCGCGACGCTCGTCGGGTCCGAGGTGGACTGGAGGCCGGCGCTCCGGAACGGGTCGGCGAGGACGAGCCCGACGGTCAGGGCCCCGACGTACAGGGCGAGGAGGCCGAGCCAGCGAACGCTGCGCATCGTCGACTACGGCTGGACGACCGCGTAGGCGTTGTTGCCCAGGACCTTGGTCACCTTCGCGTTCACGGTCGTGCCCCGCTGGGTGGCGCCGGTCACGAAGATGACGAAGCCTTCCTTCTTCGCCACCCCGTCCCCCCGGCGGCCCACGTCTTCGATCGTGAGGCGGTACACCTCGCCGACCTCGACCGGTGCCTTCGGCTTCTCGGGCGTGACGACGCGACGCATCGTCACGGGGCGCTGGGCCCCGCACGCCTCGCAGATCAGGAGGGTCAGTCGGCCGTCCTTCGACAGGTGGGTGTCGGGCCGCTTGCACTCGGAGCAGATCACGTATTTCGCGGTGTAGTCGCGCAACCGTCCGGCGATCTGGTCCTTCGTGATGCGGGATTTCAGCACGCCGCGGGGAAGGTCCAGGACGCCGGGGCAGCCGAGCTCCCGCGCGAGGTAGCCGATGACGTGGGCGGGTTCGCGGCGGAGGACCGTGCAGATCTCCTGGAAGTTGCGGATGACGGTGTTCTTGCCGTCCGTCATCACATCCGGCTCGGGCACGACGAACCGTTCGCCGCCCGTGCGGACCGGCGGGAGCTTCGCCCGCGCGCGCTCGAGGAGGACCTGGTACGCTTCCATCGGGAGACTCCTAGACCGGGGTCGCGGGCATAAGGCTTCGCCGCCGAGGGGCCACCGGACCCCTAGCGGAAGTCCTCGAGGAGCACGAGGGCGCGGGCCAGGTCCTTCTCGAGGACGAGGTGCGTGGCGGCCCGGCGGACCGCTTCGTCTTCCGGGAGGAAGGCGACCCCGACCCGGCTGCGGCGGAACATCCCGACATCGATCTCGGAATTGCCGATCGAGGCGGTCTCCGCTGGCGTCACCCCGAGCTGGTGCTGGAGTCCTTCCAGGACCTTCTCCTTCCCGTTGATCGGAACCCGGACGATGCCCTCCCCGGTGAGCGTGCCGTCGGCCCGGACCCGGAACCCGTTCGCCAGCACGAGGTCGATGCCGAGCTCGCGGCCCACCCGGTGCGCCAGCAGGTCGATCCCCCCGCTCAAGATGGCGGTGCGGGCCCCCGCGGCGTGGAGCCCGTCCACGAGGGCTCGGGCCCCGGGCATCAGGGGGACCCCGTCCAGGATCGTCTCCAGGTCGTCGACCGTCAGGTCGGGGGCGTGTCGCCTCCAGATCTCGACGTCCGTCCGGATGAACTCGTGGTCGTCGATCTTGCCCGCGAGGAAGTCGCGCAGGCCGTCGGCGTTGTGGTCGTGGAAGTGGTGGTGGACGGCCGCCCAGGAGCTCTCGACGTCGACGAGCGTCCCGTCCATGTCGATCGCGACGAGCTTAAGCACGGTCGCCCCGCGCGAGGGCGTCCGCCTGCGCGAGGACGGCCTCCGAAGGGCGGACCCCCCAGGCGGCGAGGTTCGCGTCGATCTGTTCGGGTCGGCTCGCCCCGACGATGGGGACGGCGCCGCGACTCTCAATCCAGTGGAGCGCGATCGATGCCGGCGGGACCTTCGCCTCCTCCGCGAGCTCGTGGATCCGCCGGGCCCGCTCGAGGATCGTAGGTAGCCGGTCCGGTTCGAAGAGCCGGTGGGCGAAGCGCTTCACTTCGGCCGGGATCCGCTTGCCGTCCAGGTACCGGCCGGCGAGCAGTCCCCGCGCCAGCGGGGAATAGGCCTCGATCAGGATCTGGTTCTTCCGGCAATACTCCTGGACGGGTTCCGTCTCGTCCCGGTCGAACAGGTTGTACCGGAGCTGGTTCACGGCGATCCGGGCCTCCGACAGGTGCTTCGCGGCCTCTTCGAGCTCCTCGACCCCGAAGTTCGACACCCCGATCGTCCGGATCCGTCCCTCCTTCCAGAGCGCCTCGAGGGCCGGCATCGTTTCGGAGAGGGGCACGCGGTCGTCCGGCGCGTGGATGAGGTACTCATCCACGGACGTACGCCCCAGCCGCTCGAGGCTGTTCACCAGACTCGCCCGCACCTGCGAGGGACGAAGGTGCTCCCAGGAGACCTTCGTGACGACGTACGCTTGCGAGGCGCCGCCCGCCGTCCGGGCCAGGACATCCCCCAGGACCCGCTCCGACCTCCCCGCTCCGTACACCTCCGCCGTGTCGAACCATCGGAACCCGGCCTCGACCGCGCGGCCGATCGTGGCCTTGGTTCGAGCCTCGTCCTCGGGGCGCCACCGGCCGAGACCCCAGAGGCCCACGCCCAGGGAGGGGTGAGGCCGGGGACCGTGCGCCAGCGGGACGGACCCGATGGTCGCGGGGCCCGAGGGGGCGGTCGCCCGAGCGCCCTTCTTGGGGCGGGTCCGAGCGGGGGGCCGGCGGGAAGCAGCGGGCGTCATGCGGACTCCGAGCCCGACGCGCCGAGGCTCAAGTGCTCGTCGATGCGGCGGATCCGCTCGGCCAACTCCCGGGCCTTTTCCTCCGCTTCTTGGACGACTTCGGGGGGGGCCCGGGCGCGGAATCCGTCGTCCGCGAGACGGCTGAGCGTCTTCTCGAGCAGTGCCTCGAGCTTCTCCCGCTCCCGCTGCAACGCCTCCGACGCGTTGTCCCCCATCGCCGGTCGCTGTACGTAACACTCCCCGAACGCAGCGACCCGGCTGCCGGTCCGTTCCGGAGCTGAGGCACCCGCCGGCAGGAGGGTGAGGGGCCGCACCCGGGCCAGTCGCTCGATCGTACCGACCTGCGTCGATAGCAGGGTCGCGACCTCGGGCCCGCCCGGTCGGATCCAGGCCGGCGGCACGGTGTCGGTGGGGACCCGCTCGTCCGCCCGTAGATTGCGGAGGAGTCGGATCGCGTCCGAGATGAGATCCATTTCGAGCTCGGCCGGTAGGTCCCGGACCGCCTCCGTCGCCGCGGGCCAGCGAGCGGCGGCGAGCAGCTCTCCCTCGTGGGGGAGCGCGTGCCAGAGCTC
>JASHXS010000164.1 GCA_030043405.1 Thermoplasmata archaeon
GCCCGGACTCGGACCTGTACACGAAGGGCGATTGGGCCGGGTTGTTCGTGCTCGAGTTCTTCGGGTTCCTGGCGCTCTGGTTCGTCCTCGTGAACCTCTAGCGGGCCCCGGCGGGGAGCCGGTCCCACGGGAGTCGCTTCGCCAGCAGTTCGTCGAGCCCTCGCGAGAGACCGGCGGACTCCCGGGTCGAACCCAACGGATGGACCGAGGCCGGGCCGGGCTCCTTGCCGGGGCTCAGGTCCTTCCCGAGGGAGAGTCGCGGGAGGACCGCCCGCAGCACGGCCTCCACCTCCCGTTCGGGTCGGCGGGTTTCGACCGCCAGCGTGCCATCTCCGCGCACGTACGGACCTTGCAGCACCGGCGCGTCGGGCTGGGTCCATTTGTCCAGATAGTCCTGGACCCGGTCGATGCCGGCGGGTGGGCCGTCCTGGGACCGCACCGTCGGCCGATGGGGGTGGCCGACCTCGACGAGTACGAGCACCCGGTCCGGGTCGACGGCGCACGCCGAGCCGACCACGGTGAAGTCCGAGCGGGCGACCTCTTCCGCGATCGCCCGTTCCGCCTTCCGGACCTGCGGGTAGAGGGTGTCATCGACGAGCTCCGGCCGCGCGAGCTGGACCACCGCCACGTGGGTTCCCCGCTCTTCGAGCCGGTGGAGAGCCTCGGCCCGGGTGAGCGTCGGCCAGGTCCGGGGCTCGAACCAGCTCGGACCGGGATGCTGGAGATACTCCCCCGCCGCCAGGATCAGGGTGGCGAGGTTCCGGCGCGACAGCGCGCTGGCGACGTTGCGGTGGGGGTCGACGGGGTCGGCCAGGATGAGGGCCACTTCGGGGGGCAGGCGGGGCGGGTCCTGCTCGGCGGGGAGAAGGCGCGTCGGGATGCGCCAGCGTCGGGCGGCCTCGAGGACGCCCCGCAGCGACCCGAACTGAAGGATGACCAGCTCGACCAGGTACCCCGAGAACCCCTCGGTGCGGGCCTCCGAGCCATAGACCCCGAGGGTCCGGAAGAACTGCTTCGCGAGGCGCACCTGCTCCACGATCTCGGGAGTCTCCCGAGCCGCGAGGTACTCCTGGTGGAATGGCGTCCGGTCGACCGGCGAGAGGGGGTGGGCCGGGTCGGTCACGGCGTAGCCGGGCACCGCGTCCACGGCGAACCCCTGGTAGCGTCCCCGGAGATACGGATGCTCGGCGTACCGCGTCTCCGGGTCCGAGAGGACGGCGCGCCCCAGGGCGAGTCCCTCTTCGCGGAGCCGGTCGCGCGGCAGGTCGGGCGGGAAGAGAAGGAAGAGGTCGATGTCGAGGCGGTCGGTCAGGAAGGTGCCGCGCGCGGCGCTGCCCGCGACCAGGGCCCGCACGAGCGGGCTCTGACGCGACTGGGCCGCGGTCCGGATCTGGTCGACGAGCTCGGACCGGGCGCGCGCCACTCGCTCGAGCGTCTCGGCCGTCGGGGCCAAGCGAGCGGAGACCTCCCGCTCGACCCGGTCGGCGGCCGCGGCGACCGCCCGCGTCGTCGCCCCGTCGCCCACGCCGGTGGGACCTTCGGAGAGGAGATGAACCTTCGGCTCGAAGGAGGGACCGGGAGGAGCCGTTATCGGCGGAGCGGACCTAGTCCGGGGTACCGGAGGTACCGTGGCCCATCGCGCCACCCTGTACGAGTCGCTCGGCGGGGGCAAGGTACGATGCACCGCGTGCGCGCGGTACTGCGTGGTCCCATCCGGTTCCCACGGGTTCTGCTTCGTCCGGAAGAACGAGGCCGGAGAGCTGGTCCTCCTGTCGTACGGGCGGGCCGCCGCGACCCAGGTCGACCCCGTCGAGAAGAAGCCGCTCTCCCATTTTCGCCCGGGCACCCGGGTCTTCTCGATCGGAACGGTCGGGTGCAACTGGCGCTGCCTCTACTGCCAGAACGCCGAGATCTCGCAGGAGCACGAGGTGTCGGGACGGGCGCTCTCTCCGCAGCAGGCGGTCGACGCGGCCGTCCGATTCGACTGCGCGGGCGTGACGTTCACCTACAACGAGCCCACGATCTTCATCGAGTACGCGCTCGATGTCATGCGGGAGGCCCGGGCCCGGGGGCTCTTCGCGAATTTTGTGACGAACGGGTACATGACGCCCGAGGCCACCCGTCTGCTGGGCCCCCACCTGGACGCCGTCAGCGTCGATTTCAAGGGCAGCGGCGAGGAAGGGTTCCTCCGCAAGTACGTCTCCGCCAAGGGACCCGAGCCGATCCGCTCCACCATGGTCGACCTGCGCCGCCGGGGGGTTCACGTCGAGGTGACCGACCTGATCGTTCCCGAAGTGGGCGAGTCAGTCGAAGCCACCCGACGCCTCGCCCGGTGGGTCCGAGACGAGCTGGGTCCGGAGACGCCCTTCCACCTGCTGCGTTTCCATCCAGACTACCACATGATGGAGTTCCCGAACACTCCGATCGCGACGCTGGAGCGGCTGCACGCGGTCGTCCAGTCGGAGGGTCTGGAGTTCGTCTATCTCGGGAACGTCTGGGGCCACCCACTCGAGCACACGTACTGTCCGGGGTGTCGCGAGGTCGTTGTGCGACGCTACGGGTTCACGATCCAGGACTGGCGGCTCGACGAGCAGAACCGGTGCCTCGCCTGCGGCCACCCCATCCCCTTCGTCGGCCGACTGTCGCCGACGTACGAACCGACTTTCGCGACCCCCGTCCGCTAGGGATCCGGGGGCGGTGCGCCGGGCCGGACGGCCACGGGGCGGCTTCGACGACGAGGTGGAGAGGCACCTCGAGCATGAACCGACCCTGGGGACTTCGACGGACCGCCTCCGGCCCGGGTCGGGGTTCCCGCATCGCCCGGATGGCGAGTCCCGCGTCGCCGAGCGCTCGGACGTAAGTCTCGAGCGTTCGGTGGTACGTCCGGGTGTAGGCGAGCTTGGTGTCGCTGATCTTCCACGGAACGCGGGACATGCGTTCCTCGGTGTAGCCCCGCACCTTCCGCCAGACGGTCTCGGTGTACAGCTGCCGTTCGATCTCCCAGGCGGATCGCTCGTCCAGGTCGAAGCACGGATGGCAGATCGAGAAAACGAACCGTCCACCGTCCGCCAGAACTCGGGCCACCTCGCGGACCGTGCCCTTCAGGTCCGGGATGTCCATGAGCGCCATGTTGCACGCGACCAGGTCGATGCTGTGATCTGGTAGACCCCGAAGGTCGGCGGCGTCTCTCTGGAGGAAACGAGCCCCGCTCGGCCGCGCCAACTCCCGCCGTCGGGCGATCGCGAGGCTTCGGGCCGAGCGGTCGACCCCCACCACCGACCGGGCCCCCGCTCGCGCCCAACGACGCGTGAGGTAGCCGTTGCCGCAGCCGAGGTCGAGGATGCGGAGACCGCGCACGGCGCCGATCTGCCCGAGCAGGCCGGGGTCGATGATCGCGCGATGCCAGAGGTCCCCCGCCTCGCCCATGCGATGGTCGCGCCACTCGGCGATCGCGTCCCAGCCCTCTCGCACCATCCGGGCCCCGAGCGGGCCCACGGGCAGATTACTCCGTCGGGGACGCGGGTTCCCGACGGATCGGGCGCGAGCGCCCCCGATGAAGGGTTATGGGCCTCGCGCCTCCCAACGGGCATGCCCGACCAAGTGCGGTTCGTGTACTCGGGGATTCGCGTCCGCAACCTCGAGAAGTCTGTCAAGTTCTACCGGGCCATCGGGTTCCGGGTCGTCAAGCGGGGATGGTTCTCGCACGGCGGGAAGTGGGTCCACCTGGTTTTCCCCAAGTCCGGGCACCGGCTCGAGCTCAACTACTACCCGAAAGGCACGCCGTTCTACGAACCATTCCATCCGGGTACGGAGTTCGACCACTTCGGCTTCTACGTCACCAACCCCCGTCAATGGGTCCGCCGACTGGTGAAGGCCGGAGCGAAACCCGTCGTGGGCTTCGTGGACGGGCCGGCGGAGCTCCTCTACCTCAAGGACCCGGATGGGGTGTGGCTGGCGGCGTGCGCTCCCTCCCGCCCCGGCAGTCTCCCCCAGATGATCCGGAGCGCGGACCAGACGGCGCTCGAGGCGATGCGGGGTCTCCGACCCCGTACCTCCCGGCGGACCGCGCGTCGCCCGCGCGCGCGGGCGGCCCCGCGAAGGAAGCGGCGCGGTGGCCGGATCAGGTGAACAGCTCTTCGAGCGGGTTGTTCATCTCGCGGACCTCGCGGAGGAGGACCCCCTCGGAGGTCAGACCGGCGATGAGCTTCGGGATCTCTTCGGGCCCCGCGATCTCCCGGGTGTAGTAGTCCCCGTCGCGCGACCAGTCCTTCAGGGCGTTCGTCGGGGCGAGCGTGCGGACCCCGACGACGTAGCGGAGACCTCGCATCTCGTCGATCCGTCCGAAATGATAGACCCGGCCGTCCTTGATGGCGAGGACATAACGACCGATCTCGCGAGCTTCGAACAGGTTGTGCGAGGAGTAGAGAACGACCTTTTCCTTTGCGAGGGCGAGGATCAGCGTACGGATCTCGCGCGCGACCTTCGGGTCAAGATTCGCCGTCGGTTCGTCGAGGAGGTAGATCTCGCGTTCGCGGAGGAAGATGCGGGCGATCGACGCCCGCTTGCGCTGCCCCGCGCTCAGCTTCGAGAGGAACTGATCGGCGAGCTCGCGGATCTCCAGGAGGTCCAGGACGCGGTCGACGTCGGCTTCGTCCGCCCCCTCCACCCGGGCGTAGACCCGGAGCGCTTCCCGGACGGTGAGGCCCTCCGGCATCCCATCCATGTGCGAAAGGTAGTGCAGATGACCGCGGGAAGCAGGGTCCGCGACCGATGACCCGGCGATCCGCACTTCGCCGCCATACGGGCGGAGGATCCCGGCCAAGGTCCGGAAGAACGTCGTCTTCCCCGCCCCGTTCGGACCCAGCACGACATAGATCGCGGGCTCGTCGATCGTGACCGAGATGTCTCGGAGCACTTCGGTCCCCAGGTAGCCGGAGCGGAGGCCACGGCAGACGATACTGGCCCCCCGGGCCGGGTCGAGCGGAAGTTGTTCGCGGTCCGGCAGTGTCGTCCCCATTCGGTGCCCCCTAGGTCGGTGAAAGCAGCCGCTCGCTCCGGAGCAGCCGACCGACCGATGCCAGCAGGATGATCACGACGGCGGCCACGAGCCCGGCGGACACGATCGCCATTTCGAGGTAGGCGGTCGCTCCATTGAGCAGGCCGGACGCCGCCCCGAGGGTCAGCGCGAGCAGCACGGCCACCGGGGGCAGGACGCCCACCAGCGGGGCGAGCCCGATCGGGCTGTTCATCCCGGAGCGCGGGGAGGAAAGGGCCGACCAGTACATTCCGACGATGGTCGCGAAGCAGGCCGTCGCGTAGCACATGGGGATCGAGTAGAACGCGATCGCTTGGCCGAGCAGGGTCGTGAGCGTGTGCCCGCGCGCGACGTAGACGGTCACCGCCACGGTCGTCCCGACGGCGGTCACGATCGTGACGAGAATGACCGCGGTGAGAAGGATGTTGGCGAACAGCGATCGGGGCGAGATCCCGTACGCGAGGAAGTACTCGAGAGTGCCTTTCATCCGGTCGCTGGAAAACACCTGGAGTCCCCCCATCGAGCCGACCGCGGCGAAGATCGGAAGGAGGTAGGGGTACGAGGAGAACGCGTTCCCCGCGCTGACGGCGAACGCGACCCCGAGGAAGGCCCCCAACAGCGTACCGTACACGAGGAAGAACCGGCCGAGCGACACGGCACGACGTAGGGTGACACCGAGAAGGTGAGGCGCCGAGGCCGCGCGACTGCTCATGGCCCCCCGACGAGGGGTGGACCATTTATGACTCCATCCGACGATCGAGCGGACTGGGGGCCGCGGGAGACGGGTCCAACCGCCTTTGGACCAACCCGTTCCGCCGTTGGACCAAAAAGGGGGTAGTGCCCGGC
>JASHXS010000165.1 GCA_030043405.1 Thermoplasmata archaeon
CCACTCGGTAGGGGCCCCTCGGAAAGGGGACCCGCCCGGGCCCCCGCCGAAGGGGGGAAGCCGTCGTGGCCTAGAGGAACTCACCCGGATCGGGCTGGTCGACCGGTAGTTGGCGACCTAGCCGGGCGCTCTCGCCTTCGGCGGTCCAGCGACCATACGGGACCGGATGCAGCCACCGGGAGCCGTGCAGGCGGCGGTGCTGGCCGCGGCGGTACTCCTCGGGGCGGTACCAGAGGTACTGCCAGAGCAGGTACTCGGCATACAGCGCGGCGGCCAGGGACGGGAGGATGGGAAGGTAGAGGCCGTACCCCAGCCAGGTCCCCACGACCCAGGAGTCCAGGATCAGGAGTCCCAGCCCGATGTACCACTTGGAGGCGGACCGGAGGAACCACTCCTTCCAGGGGGGCCCCGGGTCCGCGAGGGCCGCCTTCTTCTGGGCGGCCACCTCGTCGACCGTGACGCGAAACTCCGGGTCGTTGGCGAGATCGGAAAACGACCGGTTCGCGTAGGGGTCGTACCGCTCGCGGTCGGAGATGGGGGTGGACACGGACCACTCCCCCGCCTAAGCGGCGGTGGAGGGGGCGGGGGCGCCACCGGCGAGGGTGGCGGCCGTCCCGGGGACGGCGTCCGCGCTCGGCGGACTCTTCGCGTCGGGATAGAGGTGGCACGCGACCCAGTGGCCGTCCCGCACCTCGAGGAGCGGGGGCTCCACGTTCGAGCAGATCGGCATCACGGCGGGGCAGCGCGTGTGGAAGCGGCAGCCCGACGGCGGCGCCGCGGGGCTCGGTACGTCGCCCTGGAGGATGATGCGTTCCCGCTTCAGGTCCGGGTCCGGGATGGGGATGGCCGACAGGAGGGCCTGAGTGTACGGGTGCAGCGGGCGAGTGAACAGCTCGTGGGTCGGGGCCCGCTCCACGACCTTTCCCAGGTACATCACCACGACGCTGTGGCTGATGGCCCGCACCACCGAGAGGTGGTGGGAGATGAACAGGTAGGCGAGCCGCTGTTCGGTCTGCAGCTTCTGGAGGATGTTCAGGATCTGCGCCTGGACCGAGACGTCCAGGGCGCTGGTCGGCTCGTCGAGCACGATGAACTCCGGCCGGAGGGCGAGCGCGCGGGCGATGCCGATGCGCTGGCGTTGGCCACCGGAGAACTCATGCGGGAACCGCCACAGGTGCTCGGGGTTGAGCCCCACCTCCTGCAGGAGCTCGGCCACCCGTTGGTACCGCTGGGCGCGGTTTCCCACGTGGTGGATCTCGAGCGGCTCGGCCACGACATCCCGGATGAGCATGCGCGGGCTGAGCGAGCTGAAGGGGTCCTGGAAGACGATCTGCAGTTTCTCCCGGGTCTTGGCAAGACGCTTGCCGTGCGCCCGGTAGATCGAGTACTGCTCGGCGATCTCGTCGAGCTCGGTGATGAGCTTCGCAGCGTTCGGGTCCGGCACGGCCCCCTTCGCGGTTCCGTTGTCGGCGCCGAAGGTCGCGGGGAGCTCCCGGTAGATCTCCTCGAAGCGGTCGTACGTCGCGGGCGGGGGGCGATAGTACGTGTGGCCCGAGGTCGGCTCGATGAGCCGCAGGAGGACCCGGCCGACGGTGGTCTTGCCGCAGCCCGACTCGCCGACCAGGCCGACGGTCTCCCCCTCGCGGATGTCCAGGCTCACGCCGTCGACGGCGCGCACGTCGCCGATGTGGGTCGAGAAGACGCCCCCTCGGATGGGGAAGAGCTTGCGAACGTTACGGGCGGCCAGTACGACCGGGGCCTCGTCTGCCATCGTAGAGGGCCCCGCTCCGGAGGTCACTCAACAGCGACCGGGCCCGCATATAAATAGCACGCGACGGTGTGACCCGTTCCCTCGACTGTGGTCGGCGGGTTCTCCGTCTTGCACACGGGCATCGCGAAGGGGCACCGGGGGTGGAATCGGCAGCCCGACGGCGGCGTGATCAGGTTCGGAACCGAACCGGGGATCGACGTCAGCTGTTTGTCGGGCTGGTCCAACCGCGGAATGGAATTGAGGAGCCCCTGGGTGTAGGGGTGCAACGGGCGGTGGAAGAGCTCGCGGACGGGCGCCGTCTCCACGATGTGGCCGGCGTACATCACGCACACGCGGTCCGCGACCTCCGCGATCACGGCCAGGTCGTGCGTGATCAGCACGATCGCCGTGCCCACCCGCGCCTTCAGCTCCCGCATCAGTTCGAGGATCTGGGCTTGGATGGTTACGTCGAGGGCGGTGGTGGGCTCGTCGGCGAGCAGGATGTCCGGCTCCGACGAGAGCGCCATCGCGATCATCACGCGCTGGAGCATCCCACCCGAGAGCTCGTGGGGGTAGCCGCGGGCCACCTGGACCGGATTGCCGATCCCCACGCCCTCGAGGAGGGAGACCGTCCGCCAGTACAACTCCGCCTGCAGGGGCCGTTTGGCGTGGCCCCGAATGCCCCAGAGACCCAGGTAGAACGTGCGCAGGCGGAGGGTGGTCTGCTGGCGCTTCAGGCCGGCCCGCGCGAGTCGAGCGGGCTGGCCGCTGCGCATCTCGCCCAGATAGATGTTGTTCGCCTTGCGTCGCAGGTCGGCGATCTGACGCTCCTTGCGGAGCTGGGCGCGTTGGAGCGAACTCAGGTGGAGACGACGGAGGGCTCGCACGATCTCCGGTCGGCAGTCCGGTGCGGCGGGGCCGGCCTCCCGCAGGATGTAGTAGGCTTCCGCTCCGAAGGAGGTGACTCCGACCGCCTTCCCGACGGCATTCGCGGCCGCCCGGACCTCGGCATTCGTCCCGTGACGGGACGTCTCGAGGAGGTGGTCGATCGCCGGGTTGACGGACGCCTCGTCCGGGTGGGCGTTCAGGAGTTCGTCGATGATCTCGACCCCCCGGTGGAGGACCAAGGACTCCCCGATCTGGTCCGCGATCGAGAAGATCGGGTTCATCGCGGAGGTCGGCTCCTGGAAG
>JASHXS010000166.1 GCA_030043405.1 Thermoplasmata archaeon
CACCAACCCTGCCCTGGGGGTCATGTTCGGGGCCGGGTTCGTCTCGGGCATGTTCGGCATCGGGGCCGGGGTGTTCAAGGTCCTGGCCCTGGAGCGGTACCTCCGTTTGCCGATGAAAGTCGCGACGGCCACGAGCAGTTTCATGATTGGGGTGACGGCCGCCGCCGGGGCCGGGATCCTCTTTGCGGCCGGATTCATCAACCCCGTGATCGCCGCCCCGGTGGCGGTGGGCACGGCGGTCGGTGCGTACACCGGCAGCCAGATCCTGCCGACGCTCCGCAACACGACGGTTCGATACGTCTTCCTCCCGTTCATCGTCATTCTCGCGGTCGAGAGCATCCTGCGCGGGGTGGGGCTCCCATGAGCGGCTCGACCGTCGCTCCCCTGCCGGCCGTCGAATACCGACGGATGGCCCTCACGCTCCGCGTGGGACTGCTCACCTCGCTGGCCATCCTGGTCGGTGGCGTAGTCGCCTTTGCACTGGAGCACCCGGGCCTCGCGCTCGGATCGGTGATCAGCTCGAACCCGATCCTCGGCTTCCTCGGCGTTTCGGGGCTCGTGGCGGGGCTGGCCGCCGGGAACCCCTCGGCCATCCTGACGGTCGGGCTGCTCGTCCTGGTGGCCACCCCGATCCTGCGGGTCGTGACCGGATTCTACTTCTTCCGGCGGGGCGGTGAACGGGGGATGCAGCGGATCACGCTGGGGGTCCTCGCCCTGCTGCTGTTCGGGCTCCTCGTGATGGGGCCGCTCATCCACTGAGCCAGTCGCCGCGATTGGTGGCTACGGAGCGGCGCCGGCGGCGGTCAGGGCCGAGCGGACGGCGGTGAGGCCCTCCTCCGCGAACCGTCGGGCCGTCGCGAGGTCCTTGGCCTCCGCGAAGAGCCGCAACAGGGGTTCGGTACCCGAGGGGCGCAGCAGGATCCAGCCGCCGTCCCGGAAGGCCTTGACGCCATCGATCGTGACGACCCGGAAGCCGGCGCGCTCGAACTCGGCGCCCACCGCGGCGACGACCTGCCCGCGCAGGTCGGTCCGGCAGGCGATCCGCTCCTTGACCAGCGCGTATCGGGGCAGGTCCGCCAGCAGGTCGGCGAGGGGGCGCCCCGTGACCGCCAGGAGCTCGAGTACCGAGGCGGCGGTCATCGCGCCGTCCCGTGCAAACTGGAATCGGGGCGTGATGATCCCCCCGTTCTCCTCACCCCCGAAGACCGCCTTCTGGTCGACCATCGCGTGCGTCACGGCGGGCGAACCGACCCGTGTGTAGAACACCGTGCCGCCCACGGGAGCGATCGCGTCCGCCAGGCTCTGGGAGGCGGAGACGGGACTGACGACCACGCCGCCGCCCGCCCGCTGCACGGCCTGTCGGGCGAGCAAGGCGAGCATCTCCTCACCGGGGACATAGCGACCTGTGTGGTCCACAAAGACGGCCCGGTCTGCGTCTCCGTCGTGGACGATCCCCAGGTCGGCGCCGACCGCCGGCACTGCCCGCTGGGCATCTCGGGTGTTCGCCTCGGTCGGCTCCGACGGGTGGCCCGGGAACGTTCCGTCCAGGTGACCGTTCAGGGTGACGACGCGGCAGCCCAGCCGCCGGAGCAGGTCGGGGCTCGTCGTCACGCTCGCTCCGTTCCCGCAGTCCAGCACGACGGTCAGCATGCGCTGCCGGACGCGTTCCGCGTCGACCTGCCCCAGGATCCCTTCGACGTACCGGTGGGCGCCGTCCTTCACGGCATGGACCGTGCCCACCCGGGTGTACGGCACGGCGGCCGCCTCCCCCTGCTCGGTCGCCGCCTCGATCGCGGCCTCGACGCTCCGCTCCACTTCGAGCCCGTCCGCGGCGATGCACTTGAGTCCGTTGAACTCCGGCGGATTGTGGGACGCGGTGACGATCACGCCGAGCTGAGCACCGACGCGCGGCACCAGGTACTGGACCGCCGGGGTCGGGAGGACGCCCAGGTCGAGGACTCGATGGCCCCCGAGTACGAGCGTGGCGGCCACGATATTCGAAAAAGCGGGGCTGGAAGTCCGACCATCCCGCCCGACCGCGATCGGCGCCCCCACCGGGAATTGCGCCCCGATCGCGCCAGCGATCCGGGTGACGAAGGGCGCCGTCAGCTTCTCGCCGACGACCTCGCGGATGCCGTTGGTCCCGAAGAGACGCACCGCTCGAGGCTCCGGGCGGGGGACAAAGGCTCCCGTAGATAAGCCAAAGGTTATCGACGCGGCCACGTTCGAAGACCTGTGCTCCCGTCTCGTTGGCTCACGGACGAGATGCTGGGGCGCCTCACCCGGTACCTGAGGTTCGTCGGCCTCGATACGGCGTACGCGCGCGGGCTGACCGACCATGAGGTCGCGACGTGGGCCCGCACGGAGGGCCGATTTCTGTTGACCCGGGATCGGGCCCTGGCGGGCCAGGTCGAAGCCTCGCTGCTCCTCCATAGCGCGGCCCTAGTCGACCAGTGGCGCGCCGTGCGCCGGCGCTTCCCCGACCTGCCCACCGAGGTCCGGTTCGACCGTTGTACGATCTGCAACGGAGTGCTCACCCCGCACCGGCCGTCGGGGGATCGACCCCTGCCCGCTGGGACCCCGGAAGAACGGGTCCGTGCCGGGCTGCCCCTGTTCAAGTGCCAGGCGTGCGGACATCTCTACTGGGAGGGCAGCCACACTGCCGACGTACGCGCGCGCCTTCACGCCTGGACCGCGGGCCCCATCGAATGACGCGAGTGCTGGTCGAACTCTCCGGCGAAAGTCTCTCCTTGGCCGAAGCCGAGTCCGGGGCGGCGGCGGAGGCCCTCGGGGGGATTCCCCGCGGCCGTCACGACGGTCCGGTCCCCTTGACGGCGGTGGACGTCCCGGACGCGAGCGTGGTCGAGTTCGCCGGCCGACTCGCGCTGGCCCGTCGATGCCTCGCCCCCCGCGGTGCCGGGCCGCCGCGCCCGGGACAGCCTGGCGAATCCGCTTCGTTCCGGCGTCTGGGGCGACCCACCGGCGGCTCCACCGACCCGCAGATCCGGACGGCGGCGACCGCGTGGAAGTCCGCCGGGGGAGTGATCGACTTGGACTGCCCGCTCCGACGATTCTGGTTGCTCGGCGAGTCCGGGCCGGAAGTCCCCCTGTACGAAGAGGTCGGTGCGGTCGACCGGCGGGCGGTCGCGGGCCGCCGGATCTCCGCGCTTCCCTTCCAGCGTCCGGTCGGGCTCGACCCCCGGCTCGCGCGGGCCTCCGCGAACCTGGCTCGGGTGTCGGCGGGGAGCAAGGTCGTCGACCCGTTCCTCGGTACCGGTGCCCTGCTGGGCGAAGCGGCGCTACTGGGCGCCAAGGTCTTCGGCGTCGACCGCGACCCCACGATGGTCCGAGGGGCCCTGCGGAACTTCGAGCACCTCGGCGTGACGCCGGAGGAACTGGTCGTGGGCGACGCCGGGACGACCGACTTCTCCGCGGCAGGCGCGTCGTTCGATGCCGTCCTCACGGATCCCCCGTATGGCCGGGGTTCGGGTACCGGGGGCGAGGAAGCCGCGGCGCTGGTGGCTCGCGTGCTCCCACGGTGGGCCGGCCTCGTCAAGGTCGGCGGATTCGCCGTCGTGGTCGTCCCGGGGGGCCCGGATCCGCTCCCCACGGGTTGGCGTCGGATCACCCACGTACCGGTCCGGGTCCACCGAAGCCTGACCCGGGAGTTCCGGGTCTTCCGTCGCGACGCCTAGGGTGGGATCAGTAACACCGTCGCGCTCGCCGACCCCGCCCCGGAGGGGGCGCAGTATTGCGTGACTCCCAGTCCCAGAACGACCGACGTGGCCGCGTTGATGTTGGTATACTCGAAGCGGAGGGCGAGCGCGTTGCCCGCCCCGACGCCGGGGACGCTGAGGTAATCCGAAGCGGGCAGGGTGGCGTTCATCCCGGTCGACGTGAAGTTCCCGCCACCGGGAAGCCAGAACGTCCACGTCGAATCGTCGGCCCATCCGTCCAGCGCGCCGCCGGTCAGATAGACCGTGGAATTTCCTTCTCGCACCGACACGTTCTCCACGGTCGCACTCACCGTGTAGCCATGGGAGACCATGTCGCCGTTGACGACCGAGTAATTCACGAGGGCCCGGACGGGCGTCGTGGTGGTGCCGTTGAGCACCCCCACCTCGCCCACCCCGACGGAGACCGTCCCCGGCGGGGTGGCCAGCGGGGTGATGACAAATCCCGAGACGAGGACCACCGCCACACCGACCCCGACGGCGTACCGTTTCCACTCCAGGGGGGTGAGATCGTTGAGCGGCGGCGGGTGCCGCACGCCGAGGAAGAAGATCAGGATCGCAAAGAACAGCCAACCGGTGTAGAACAGCCCGAAGAACACCAGGAGGATGACCGCGCCGTA
>JASHXS010000167.1 GCA_030043405.1 Thermoplasmata archaeon
CGAGCCGAACAGTCGGTCGCGGCCATGGCCCAAGAGCGTCGGGACGACCGAGAGCAAGTACTCGTCGACCAGGTTCTGTTCGATCAGAGCGCGCGGAAAGGCGACGCCACCGGGGACCAGCATGTTCTCGCCGCGTTGTCGCTTTCGACGGGCAATCTCCTGGGCGACCGAGCCCCGGACGATCGTGGTCCCCGACCAGTCCGCCTTCGGGAGGGTACGGGAGAACACGACCTTCGGCGTCTCATTCAAGAAACGGGCCTGTTTCTTCCAATCAGCCGGCGTCGACGGATCAGTGGCCGCCTTCGGCCAGAAGCTGGCGAACTGTCGGTAGGTGCCTTTCCCCATGAGGAGCGTATCGACCCGGGCTGCGCCTGTGTCGTCGAGCGCGGCGTCCAACTCCTTCCAGTACGTTCGATCGGTGATCGGAACGAAGCCGTCCGGACTGTCCGCGAACCCGTCCAACGTGACGTGCATCTGGAGCACCACCTTCCGCATGGCCGAACCCCCGGGCTGATGCGCGCGAACCGGGCCGAGTATTTCATCGAGCCAGCTCGTACGAGAGCGGGCGACGGCGCGCCCGAGGTGCGACCGGGACAACTCAGGAGGCGGAACCTTGGGAAAGGTTCAAACAGGTCGCCCGCTAAGGACCCGCCGGCGCTCCCGTAGTCTAGTGGTCAAGGATAGAGGCCTCTCGAGCCTCTGACGCGGGTTCAAAGCTGGTCGGCCTGCGCGGCCGGCCGGGGAAACTCCCGCCGGGAGCACCTCTTGGGACTGGGGGACGTCTCTCGTTTCCAGGCTCCTCCTCGGACCTCACGGAGCGGCCGCCGGTGGAGGAGGCGGGTCCGGACATCCCCGGATTCCCGCCGCGACATAGATCCGGGTCCGAATTCGCGGGAGTGGGCCAGCTTGCGCGAGACGCAAACTCGGGACTGGCCGAAGCGTGATAACGAGGGCCGTCTGGGTCGGGGGACCTCTCTCGGGTCGAAGAGATCGCCGTGACCCCCCTCACCGCTTTTGCCGACGCCCTCCGAGACCGCCCGCTGCTCTTCGAGCCCGTCCCCCCGTCGCTTCGCTCCAGCGGGGCTCGGGTGAGCCGGTACACGGACCAGTTGCTCGAGCTGGTCCGCGAGGTCCCTCGCGTGGATGCCCTCAACGTGCCCGAGCTGGTGGACGAGAACCACGAGGGACGGCCGTACTATCGGTCGGGAGACATCCGCGCGTTTGCTCGGACGCTGGCGAGCGCCGCCGCCCGGGAGGTGGTCATCAACAAGGTAGTGGCCCACTTGCCCTCGGTCGAGGCGCTCGAAGCCTGGGCGCGGGAGACCGTCGAACTGGGAGTGCGCAACGTCGTGCTGGTCGGCGGTTCGAGCCGGTACATCCCCTATCCCGGTCCCCCGGTCATCGAGGCGAACCGGGTCTCCGGACCGGTGTTACAACGAGCCGGTGGCCACCTCGGCAACATCGCCATCCCCCAACGGACCGGGGAAGCCCACCGGATGGTCGCGAAGACGAAAGCTGGCGCTTCGTTCTTCACCACTCAGATCCTGTTTGACTCGGACGCTGCGATCCGGTTGGTACGCGACTACGACCGGCGGTGTCGGGAGTCGGATTGCGCCCCGGCCACGGTCCTGCTCAGCTTCGCGTCGATCACCGAGGAGAGCGACGCCGAGTTCGTCCAGTGGCTCGGCGCCGACCTCCCGGAGCGGGTCGCCCGCTCCATTCTGGAAGGGGAGGAGGTCGGGGCGGGGTCTCGTTCCGTCGAGAACGCGGTGCGGGTGTGGGAGGAGGTGCGGACGGGGTACGTCCCTTCTCCGGCGGGCGTGCCCCTCGGGGTCAATGTAGAGCAGGTCAACCAACGGCACCTCGCCCCCGCCGGCGAGCTGCTTCGGGCCTTCGCGCAACGGCTCGAGCGGTAGGCGCCGGACGGTCAGCCCGCCCCGGTCTGGGCCTGACGGGCCCGGCGCGCCCCTTCGACCATGTTGGTGAGCTTCTCATAAGCCACCTCCAGCCGGCGCGTTCGCAGTCCGCAGTCCGGGTTCACCCAGATCCGGCTGGGGTCCCCCAGCACCTGAGCCGCCCGCTCGATGCGGTTCTGGACGACTTCGGGGGACTCGATGGCGTCCCTGTGTACGTCCAGTACGCCGAGCCCCACCTCGCGAGTGTCCCCGTACTCGCGGAGCAGCGACAGCATGGCGTAGGCGTCGTGGTCCTCGGTGTCCCGGTTCGCGAACTCCCAGGCCCACTGTCGGCATCGTTTGGCCTCGAGCAGGGCCGGAAAGAGCGACCGGTAATCCGAGAAGCAGATGTGCATCGAGAACTCCGCATCGAGGCCCTCGGTCGCGACGTTGAACCCCTCCGCGACCAGGGCGGCTTGATCCGGGTGGGTACCCGCGGCCGGCTCGTCGATCTGGATCACGCGGCAGCCATGGTCGATCATCGCCGCCAGGGTCGGGCGGATCGCCTTGCGGGCGACATCCACGACGAACTCGCGCTGCGCCTCTCGGCGTTGGGTCCGCCCCTTCCAGCCGGGGATGCGGCCGAGATAGTATTCGTTGAACGACCAGTCCGCGATGGTGTACGGACCCGTGACCGGCAGTTTCGGTGTGGCCCGCGCATGGGAGCGAACGAAGTCGAATTCCTCGAGGTCGTACGGATGCCCGAGGCCCACTTCCCCGGTGATGGCCCCCTTCAGGTAGTACTTGCTGTCGAACGAGCGGACGTGCCCGAGCAGCTCGAAACCCTGCATCTGACGGACGGCGTGCTCGTACATCTCCACCCGGCGGGCCTCGCCGTCGTAGACGCGGTCAAGGCCCGCACTTTCGAGGAAGCGGAGGGCAAACGCCGCCCCCCAGTCCCGTACCTGGGCCCCGGACACGTCCGTCCCCCCGTTCGACAGAAAGTGACCGACGGTCGCATCCTCGACGGGGGCGAAACCGAGCTGCTGGTTCCAACCAAGGAACTCCTTCCGCGCGGCAGGCGACAGCGGCGTGTGACGTTGCCCCTGCAGCTGCCAGAGAGGCCGCGCCAGGCTGCCGATCTCCTGCGTACGGAAGAGTTTCGACTCGCTCATGACCGTCCGCCTCCGTTCCGGAGCGCCGTTTGGGCCCCGTTCAGCAGCGGCAGTTTGCGGACCGCGGACTCCCATGGCAGCAGGTCGAGTGGGCCACCGGGGCCGATTTGAACCCGGTCGACGCCCGCGGCCTCGCAAGCTGCGTGGACCTGACGGGCGATGTCGGCGGGGTTCTCGAGCAACGTGGTTCGAGGGTCCAGGACTCCGAGCCCCAACCCACGGCCGGCGGGATGTCCGGCCAGGTCGCGAACCTCCGTCTCGGCCAGGTCGACCCCGACCCCCTGGGCGGGGAGTCGGCGGAGAAGGGGGAGTACCGGGGCGGCGTCGCCGAAGAACGACCAAACGTAGGAAGGCGCGGTCCCGAGCGTTTCCGCGATCGCGCGGTACGCGGCGATGGTCGACTCGCCCGCGGTCGGGGCAGGCGGGTGCACGACGAGGCTGGGCTCTTGGAACTGGAAATTCAAGTACCCGGTCGTTCGCAGCTCCGCGACTTCCGCGGCCAGCAGCCGTCCGATCCGGTGGATCAGGGCTTCGGTCGTCTCCCCGGATCGATTGTCGATCATCGTGGCGAAAGTGTAGGGACCCGGCAGGATCGCCTTCGCCGTCGCTGCCTCGATCCCCGCCTCCGCAGCGGGGAACCAACCGCCCAGGGCACCCGCACTACGGTCGGGCGGTGCGTGGAGAATCGGCTGACGGTAGAACGTATTCGTTTCGTACCAGCGGGTGACCGGCCCGACCTCAAAGCCGGACCACCCCTCCGCGAACGGTCGGAACAAGTCGGCCCAGCGAAGATAGCCGCCGGTCGCGGGCGCGAGGTGGTGCGTCTGCTCCAAGCGGGCCAACTCCGTCGCGGTCGATCGGTACAACCGCCCGACTTCCTCGGCGGAGGTTCGGCCCCGGTCCAGGTCCCGCGTCGCCCGCACCAACGCCTCGGAGCGGGGGAACGGTCCGGTGAGGCTCGAGTCAACCTGCATGGCGGCCCTTCCACGACGTCCTGCCTTAACCGTGTCGCCGCCGCGGACCGGTGCGGGACGGGAAACGGGATTGCGCACCGGACAATCGGACGAGAAGGTCAAGTGCGCGGTCGACTCGGGTTCGAGGAATGCGCCATGCCGTCTTCATCGGCCGGGATTCCGGCGGGCGGACTGGACGCGGTGGTTGCCATCGTCCGGCGGGCCCCCGGGCCGATCCGTCGTCGCCAGATCTTGGACGAGCTCGAGCGCGACGGTCATCGACTCTCGCTCGCGGGCCTGAACCGGATACTCCAACTGGCCACGGATCACGGTTGGTTGCGCGATAGCCCCGAAGGACTCCGCCCGGGCCGTTCTTCTCCGCCCTAGCGTGCACGGCTCCGGTGGGAGCTCGGGAGCGACCGCGGCGCCGGACCAGGTCCCCGTCGGGCGAGCTTCCCCACGACCGCCCGGCTGCGGCTACACGATGGGACGTTCGTCGTCGGGCAGGACAGATCGCGGAGGGAGCGACGAACCCACCGGCGGCTGGTGTCCTGCGGACTCGGCCGTGAGTCGCTCGTCGGTGAGACCCCGGACGAAGGGCCGGGCCCCGATGGGGGAGAGGAAGGTGGTCACCAGCCCCACCCCGGCGACGATCGTGTAGGTGGGTACATCGAAGATGCCGTCCGTCAGCAGGATCGTGGCCATCGCGAGCTCGACGGCCCCGCGGCTCGACAGCAACCAGCCGGCCGCCAGCGACTCTTGACGAGACCACCCCAGGCTCCGCGTCACGAGGGCTCCCATCCCCACCTTGGCCATGACCGCGAACAGGCACAACGAAGCGAACAAGACGACGGCCAGCGGGTCGGTGAACAGCCCCGCGAAATCGGTGCTGAACCCGACCAGGGCGAAAAAGAGCGGGATGAAGAAACCCCAGCTGATCGCCTCGAACAGGAAACTCACCGACCGGTGTTCCCGGGCTCCCGCGCTCTCCGGGGTGACGAGCAACCCGGAGTAGAAGGCCCCCAGGACGAAGGTCAGGCCCAGGAACTGGGAATACAGCGCCGCGCCCAAACCGATGCAGATCAGCAGGGCAAAGCCGGCGTCGCGGGATCGCCATGTCTCACGGAATCGGTTGACGAGCCGATCCCAGAGGCGCAGCGCCCGGAGGGCCCGGAGCAGCATGTGGATGGCGAGGATGGAGGCGAGGAACAGGCCCACCGTCACGACCGAGATCGCGATGGCGTCCATCGAGCTGGCTCCGCTCGCGGTGATGTTGAGGAGGATCGCGAAGGCCGTCACGGCCGCGAGCTCGTTGATGACGGACGCGTTGAGCAGGAACGTCCCGAAGCGCGTCTTCATCAGCCGAAACTCTCGGAGCATGATCGCGAGGACCGGGAGAGCGGTGATCGAGATCGTCATCGCCACGAACAACTGCTTGGTCGTACTCCAACTCGGGTAGAGCACGTGGACGACGGCGGCCCCCCCTAGGAACGGCACCAGGAAGATCGCGATCCCGAGCAGGGCCGCCGATAATCCGGTATCCCAGATCTGTTCGGGGCTGACGGCCAGCCCGGCCATGAGGAGGATGAAGAACGTCGCGATCGTCTGGATCCCCGTGAAATCGCTCGGCGTGCTCGCGATGCCGAGGAACGGGCCGAGGAGGCTGGGACCGAGCAGCACGCCCACCAGGAGCTGCCCGACCAGGGCGGCCTGGCCGAAGCGCGTGAAGATCTCTCCGACGATGACGGCCAGCGCGAGGAGCAGGAAGAGCGCGATCAGGAACTCAGTGGTCGCGTTCACGCTGGTCGACGGTGTGGCGGCTGGCGATATAAATGTCCGAGTCCACGCTTCCGTAGATTCCGTAGCCGCGGGACATCCGGAGGCCCCCGCGCCGCGGGCGTCACGCAGGGAGCCCCCGGCGTCTGGCGCCCGGATCGGAGCCGTCGAAACGTGGTGGGCGACGACTCACTCGCGACGGGCGGCCCGCGGTCGCCGACCGGGGGTTGCGGGGCGGCGGGCGGAAGACGCCGACGAGGCTGCCCCACCGGTCACGACGGAGTGGGAACCCAGATCGACCTGGACCGCATCGGCCGCGACGCCGGCCGGGCTCGGTCCGCCGACTTGGAAGAATCCGATGGAAAGCTGCTGCGAGTCGACGGAGATCCGCAAGTAGCCGTAGTCCTGGTCATCGTGGTGGTTGAGGACCAGCCGAGTGGCCTGGACCTGGGGATTCGGATCCAAGTAGGTGACGTCCGTCCCGTCGGCGGGCTCTTGCGCGGGCGACCCCAACTTCGCCTGGACCAGCGCGGTCAGCCCGTGCCCGCCGTCGCCACAGACGATGAAAGGGACCTCATAGGCGCCACCCGCGAACTGGATACTGCGGGTGAAGCGCTGGTAGTTGTGGGCGTGACCGGACAAGACCGCGTGGGGGTACACGCCCTCCGCCGCGCAGATCGTATCGATCTGGGCGAGCATCGCCGGACTGCCTCCGTGGATCCCGCCGGCCCCGCTGCCTCCCGCGGGCGGGGCGTATGCGAACGGCGGGTGGTGCACCGTGAGCAGGATCGCTCCATCGAACCCGTCGCTCTTCACCCGAGCCAGTTGCGCCGATAGGAAGGCGAGTTGTAGGTCGGGAATGGCCGTCCATTCCCCGTTCTGGCTGGAGATGACCCCGGGGTCCTCCAGGGCATTGCTGAACAGACCGATGATTCGGACGAACGGCGCATCCAGGGTGAAGTACACTCCCGGCTGGGTCATGGCGGTCCGGTGGAGCGAGCCGGCTTCCGGCGTGACGACCGGCTCGCTCGCACAGAAGTTGCGTTCGAACGTCACCAGCGGGTCCTCGGCGGCGGCCGTGCCGGGCACGATGAACGAGTCATGGTTCCCCGGGATCGCGAAGATCGGCGCCGGATAGTTCCGGTACGGCTCGTAGAACTGGTCGTAGTAATACTGGGACTCACCGAAGTCGTAGACCACGTCGCCCAGAATGTAGAGGAACGCCGGACGG
>JASHXS010000168.1 GCA_030043405.1 Thermoplasmata archaeon
GGGGTCGGTACCCTGGGGCTGGTGGATTTCGACGACGTCGACGCCTCGAACCTGCAGCGCCAGGTCCTCTACGGGACGTCGGACGTCGGGCGGCCGAAGCTGGAGGCGGCCCGCCGTCGACTGGTCGACCTGAATCCGGGCACCCAAGTGATATCCCATTCGGAGCGGCTCACTCGAGAGAACGCGTTCGCGACCCTCCAGGGCTATGACGTGGTCGTCGACGGAACCGACAACTTCGCGACCCGGTACCTGGTGAACGACGCCTGCGTGCTGCTCGGGAAGCCGAACGTCTACGGCTCGATCTACCGCTTCGAGGGCCAGGCGACGGTCTTCGACGCGCGACGGGGACCCTGTTACCGGTGCCTGTACGCCGAGCCCCCGCCGCCCGACCTGGTCCCCTCGTGCGCCGAAGCGGGTGTCCTCGGCGTGCTGCCCGGACTCGTGGGGATGATCCAAGCCACGGAGACTCTGAAGCTGCTGCTCGAGGTCGGGGAGCCGCTGATCGGTCGCCTGCTGCTGTACGACTCGTTGACGATGTCGTTCCGGGAGCTGCGGATCGAAAAGAATCCGACGTGCGTCCTTTGTTCGGCTCACCCCACCCAGACCGGGCTCATCGACTATCCGGCCTTTTGCGGCGTCTCCCCCTCCGCCGACCCCGGCCCGTCCGGGGCGCTCCCGGAGATCACCCCAACGGAGCTGCGCGACGAATTGGCCTCCTCGGACCCGCCCCTCCTCGTCGACGTTCGGGACCCGGAGGAGTGGGAGATCGCCCACCTGCCGGGCGCGACCCTGATCCCCCGAGCCGAGCTGCCCGACCGGGTGAGCGAGCTCACCCGCGCCCGACAGCTCGTCGTGTACTGCCGCAGTGGCAACCGCTCGTCGCAAGCGACCCGGCTCCTGCTCGACCTCGGCTTCCACAACGTGCGGAACCTCCGGGGCGGACTGTTGGCCTGGGCGGACGAGGTCGACCCGTCGCTCCCCAAGTACTAGCGTCCGACCATACCTTGATAACGCCGTTCCCGCTGGGGACCTCCTCGTGGGGTACCTGGACCGGCGCGGGGCGCTCCGGGCCGCGCTGATCGCCTCGTCCCTCGTGCTGCTCGGGTTCGTCGTGCTGTCGAACTCGGCCGCCGCCGCGACCCCGGCCCCCCTCCAGTCGTCCGGGAACAACGCCGTGTCCGCCGTGGTCAGCTTCAACGGCGTGCCGGTCGCGACGCACGACTCCCTCTCCAGTGCCATCGTCACCCACTTCAGCGGGCAGTTCACCACCGTATTCGAGTGGGCCTCGGTCGGCGCGCCGGCCTACGTCAACCAGGGTCAGGTCTCCATCCTCTTCTTTGGGGCGTCGATCGGAACCAGCGCGGTCTCCGTCAGCCAGACCGGCAGCGGGACCATCACGCTGAACAACAGCTTCTCGCAGAACCAGTACCTGTACGAGGGGGTCTACGATCTCCACGCGGTGCTCACGGACAACGGGTCGACGGTCTTTTCCGAGAACTTCTTTGTCTGGGTCCAGGCGACTGACCACCTCACGGTCGTCAACATCGTCCTCCTCCTGATCATCCTGCTCGAGATCTACGAGATCGCCGTCCTGGGCAGCGTCAAGAAGGCCGCCGCCCAGCTGGGCCTGAAACCCAAGTCCCCTCCCGCCAACCCGAGCCCGAGCGCCCCCGCCGCCTCCTCGACCGAGGCGCCGGCGGAGGAGAAACCGTAGATGGCGGGTGGGGGGGCCGGCGCCGCGAGTGGGGCGATCCTCGGGCTCGCTCTGTTGCTGCTGGTCCAGCAGTTCGGCTACCTCGACTTCTCCAGCAGCTTCGAGAACCCCCTGGTGCTGCTCCTGGTCGTCGTGATCGCCTTCGCGGTCGTCTTCGGGCTCGTGGGGCGAGCGCTGAAGGGACGGGCTATCCGCAAGGCCGAAGCCCAGGCGGGGACCGACCCCGCCGGCTCGGGCTAGGCCGCGCCCTCGGTTACGGCCGCTTCGTCGCCCGAGTCGCTCATCAGCCGGCCCCCCAGGGACCGCACCCGCCGGGAGAGCTCCTGGGCGAACCCCTCGAGGTCGACGGGAGAGATGTACAGCGGGAAGTCGCCGGCGGTCACGAGGATCCCCTTCGTCTCGGTGTAGATGGAGTCGAACCGGCCGATGCGCGGGCTCCACATGCGTCCCCGCCAGCCCCACGACCCCCAGAACCCGGTCGCGCTCAGGTCCCGGAGACTCGCGAACTCGATGCGGCGGACATCCTTCAGGCGCGCCTTCTGGCCTCCCAGGAGGCGCCAGGCTCGGAGATACTCCCCGTCGATCACGTACGAGGTCGAGAGGTACCGGACGAGGAACAGGACCACGAGGGCCCCCAGTAGCACCGCCGCGTAGACGTTCGTGGCCGGGGGCCGGAGGAACAACAGCACGAGGAGCAGGAGGAAGAGGTAGAACCCCACGATCGTGAACGAGATCTTCCCGTGGGCCCGGTATCGTCCCCGCGCGTCGAGCGTCGGAGGGTGCGGGACCGCGGGGCTAGGCGGCGGCCTCGTAGTAGTACTCCCCCCGTCCTCGTTGTTCGCGGTCCAGCACCGACCCTTCCCGGTTGATGCGCGGTCGCAGCGTTTCGGCGTCCCGACGGAAGGTGACGTCCACGGTCTTCAGCAGCCGGTTCATCCCTTCCCGCATCGGGAACGGTCCGTCGCCGCGACCCTCCGTCCCCCGGGCGCCCTCCGGCCGGAAGACCATCAACGAGTCGCAGGCGAGGTCGAGGAAGTAGACGTCATGGTCGACCACCAGGGCACTGACCGCCTGGCGTTCGACCTGTCGGCGGATGAGCCGGGCCATCGCCATCCGCTCGTCCGAGTCGAGGTACGCGGACGGCTCGTCCAACAGGTACAGCGTGGCGGTTCGGGCGAGGGCCAGGGCGACCGCCGCCCGTTGCAGCTCGCCGCCCGACAGGTCGGTCAACGCGACGTCCAGGATCTCGTCGAGGTGCAAGCCGGGGATCAACTCCCGATCGAGCAGCTTCCCGTCGAAGGCCGGGTCCGTCGCGAGGGCGGCGGCGCGGTCGCGAAGACTCCCGCTCTGGGTCGCCTTGAGGTACTGGGGTTTGTAGCTGACCGTCACGCCCTCCGGCGGCGTGCCCCGGGTGGTGGGCTCGACGCCGGCGAGCATCCGCACGAAGGTCGTCTTTCCGGTCGCGTTCGGCCCGACGATCCCCACCGTCTCTCCCTTCGCGAGGGCGCCCGCCCCGACAGAGAGCCGGAACTGGGGATACTCCTTCTCGAGGGCCGGGAAGGCGACGAGCACGTTCTGGTGCATCGGCGGCTTGGGTGGATGCGCGATGAATCGGACCGGGTCGGTCCGGAATCGGACGTTCTCGTCTTTCAGGTAGCCGGTCAGGTAGGTGTTGATCGCCGACCGCATCGGGATGGGGTGGCTCACCACCCCGAAGGCGGCGGACTCGCCGTACAGCAGGTGGGCCTGATCGGCGAGGTAATCGAGCAGCGCGAGGTCGTGCTCGACGACGATCACGCTCTTGGTCTCGCCGAGCCGGCGGAGGAGGCGAGCGACCTCCAGCCGGTGAACGATGTCGAGATAGCTGGACGGCTCGTCCACCAGGTACAGGTCGGCGTCCACGCTCAGGACACGCGCCAGCGCCGCCAGTTGGAGTTCGCCACCCGAGAGCTCGCTCATCCGTCGGTCGGCGCGTCCCCCAAGCCCCACCTGTTCCAGCGCGGGCCGGGCGGACCCGCCTCCCGCGGCGACATACTCCTCGGCCGTGTCCGTACCCTCGGCGAGCCGGTCGACGTACTGGGGTTTCATCACCGTCCGAAGCTCGCCCCGGGCCACGCGTTCGAAGTGGGCGTGCAGCGCCGTGCCCCGGTAGTGTTCGAGCACTCGGTCCCAGCTCGCAGGATGCTCCCAGTCCCCTAGATTCGGGACTTCGCCGCCCGCGAGAAGCCGCAGGGCCGTGGACTTCCCGATGCCGTTCGGCCCGAGCAAACCCGTGATCCCCGCCCCCGAGGGGGTTGGCAGCCGGTACAGCCGGAACCCGTTGTACCCGTACCGGTGGACGATCTCGCTCTCCTCCGCCTGCGGGGTGTTGAGGATCTTGATCGCGTCAAAGGGGCATTTGTGGACACAGATCCCACAGCCGATGCACAGGGTCTCCGAGATGATCGGTTTGCCGTTCGGCCCCTCGACGATGCACTCCTGGCCCATCCGGACCGGCGGACAGTACGCCTGACACTCCCACTGACACTCCTTCGGGTGGCAGCGGTCGTTGAGCAGGATCGCGATACGGGCCACCGTCAGGCTCCTCGAGCGTCCCCGACGACGCGACCGTCCCGCATCGTCAGATGCCGGCGCGCGCGTCCCGCCACCGCCGGGTTGTGCGTGACGAGGACGAGGGTCGCCTTCCGTTCCTCCTGGACCCGACCCAACAAGGCGAGGATCGCTTCGGTGTTCTCACTGTCGAGCTCGCCGGTGGGTTCATCGGCGAGCAAGAGGCCCGGCTGGTTGGCGAGCGCGCGCGCGACGGCTACCCGCTGCTCCTCGCCGCCGGACAACTGGTGCGGGAACGCCCGCTCCCGGCCTGCGAGCCCCACCTCGGCCAGCAGGGCCGAGGCCCGGGCTTGCCGGTCGGCCCGCGGCGTTCCCAGGGCCCGCATCGGCAGTTCGACGTTCTCGCGTGCGGTCAACGTCGGGAGCAGGTAGAATCGTTGAAAGATGAACCCGACCCTCTCGAGACGGAGTCGCGCCCGCTCCCGGTCGGTCCGACCCCCCACGGACCGGCCGTCCCAACGTACCTCCCCGCGGGTGGGGGCATCCAGGAGTCCGAGGAGGTTCAGGAGGGACGTCTTCCCACAACCGCTCGGACCCTCGATCGAAACGACCTCGCCCGGGGGGAGCGACAAATCGACCCCGCGCAGCGCCCGCACCTCGTCCGCCTCGCCGGACTCGTACGTACGCTCCACCCCCCGCAACTCGACCGTCGGGACGACTCCTCCGGTCATCGTAACGCCTCGGCCAGGTCGAGGCGCAGCGCCGCCCGGGCCGCCGACCCACCGGCGAGCAACGACAGGACCAGCACGGCTCCGGTGAGCTCGGCGAGCGTCAAGGGCACGAAGATCGCCAACTGGGCCGCTTCCTGGACCGCGCCCGTGGCCCACGTCGCAAGTCCCTCCACCAAGAGAATGCCGGCCACGACCCCGATCACGGCCCCGAGGCCAGCGACGACGACGCTCTGGAGTAGGACCCGCCCGACGATCGACCGGGCGGGGAGGCCGAGCGCGCGGCGTACTCCGATGGATCTCCGGTCTGACTCGACCCGACGCATCATCACGAGGGCGAGGAAGACCAGCCCGACCGTCAGCCCCACGGACGAGAGGGCGAGGTAGAATCCGGTGAGGACGGAGGCGGCCGTCTGAAGCTGCTCCGCTTCCTGAGAAAGTGTGCTGACCCCGTAATAGGGCACGAGCGCCGCGATCTCGTTGCGGACCTGGTTCAACGCGGTGGGATTGGTCGCCACGGCCCCGGTGACCGCCACCTCGAGCGTGTCCGCGGCATCCGGCACGGGCACGCCGGGCCCGTGCGCGTAGCCCGTCATGACCTGGAGGTCGGAGAGCGGGAGGAGCAACGCGAACGCCCCGACCTCGCCCAGCGTCCCGAGCGGTACGCCAAAGATCCCGGTGATGTTGTAGGCGACGGCCTGGCTGTCGTTCGCGGTCGGGGCGAGCTTGACCGACTGACCGACCGAGAGCGAGTACGCTTGCGCGAACGGCGAGGACACGAGGATGCTGTAGTTCGCTGGGCCCGCGTAGGTCCCGTTCGCGTAGTGGAGCTCGTCGGTCGGGTCGCCGAGGGGGAGATGCGCCGGGAACAGTCCGCTTTCGGTCGGGCCCAGCGTCGGGGTGAACTGGTCGGGAATGACGCCCTCGGCCAAGGATGGCACCGCCGCCCCGGACCCGAGGAAGACGTCAATGGCCACGCTCAACACGGGAGAGGCCGCCGTCACCGAGGGGATTGCCAGGATGCGATCGGTCAAGGCGTGGGCGTTCGCCACGCCGTGCAGACCCGCGGCGCTGATCACGATCTGATACCCCGCGTTTTCGAGGTCGTTCAGCTCGTGCTGCGATACTCCGCCGCCGACGCTGAGCAACACCACCGGTAGCGCGACGGCCGT
This sequence comes from Thermoplasmata archaeon, assembly GCA_030043405.1. Taxonomy (GTDB): domain Archaea; phylum Thermoplasmatota; class Thermoplasmata; order Lutacidiplasmatales; family UBA184; genus Lutacidiplasma. Next base: position 6,165 of record JASHXS010000168.1, read on the forward strand.
GGCGAGGGCCGCCACGGTCAGGATCGTCTGCAGCCGCTGGTGTCGAAGCCGGCCGTGTCCCCCCCAGAGCCTCATGGCGCCCGGAGTTCCTCGGCGACGGGCAGCTGCATGGCCCGCGCCGCCGGCGCGATCGACGCGAACAGTCCGATGACCACGACGAGACCGAGCCCGACGGCGACCACTCCGGCATCGAACGAAACGAAGCTGAAGCCGGCCGGGAGACCGGCGAGCAAGCGCAGGAGGAAGGCGTTGATCGCTTCGGCGCCCAAGTACGCGACCGGGAGACCGGCCACCAGGCCGAAGCCGGCCAACAAGAGTCCCTCCTCGACCACCAACAACCCGACGCGGCTTCGGGAATGCCCGAGAGCCCGGAGAAGGGCGATCTCGCGGCTCCGGTCGTCGACCGACATCTGGAGAACGGTGGTCGTGAACAGGGCCGCGACCACGACCCCGATGGCGCCGATGATCTCACCGAACGTGCGGTAGAGGTTCACGACGTGTTGGATCTCGCCGAGGATGTCGGCCAGGGTGAAGATCGTGAGGTCCGGGAAGGCTGAACTCAGGATCGACTGGTCGGACGCGGCTCGGGTGGGGTCGTACAGGTGGATGAGCACGAGGGAGCCGTAATCCGTCGAGGGAGTGCCGCCCCCCACGATCGCTTGGAGCTCCGAGAGATACAGGAAGGAGAGGAGGGCGGACGGGACCAGCCAGAACGGGCCCGTGATGCCGACGACCTGGAAGGAGGTCGCATTCGCATACCAGGCTTCCAGCCCGGCGGGACCGGTCGGTGAACTGGCCGCCGCCCACACGCGATCGCCGACCGCGACGCCCAGGACACTGGCGAGGCCCTGGTCCAGTTC
>JASHXS010000169.1 GCA_030043405.1 Thermoplasmata archaeon
GGTCGGGTCGAACGAGAACCAGAGGTTGCGCACCAGCGCCGTGTTCGGGCGGACCGCCGGGCGCGGAGTCTCCGCCCATCGGAAGTTCTCTCGGAGAACGCGCCCGTCCGGAGCGCCGGCGACCAGCCACTGTCGGTTCCGGGACGCGGTTTCGGGTGCCATTTCACGTCCCCCTAGGTCCGTCGGGCCCCCCAGGCCGAGCCGCCCCCGAGTTATCTACCTTGACGGCGGTGTCAGATGGGACCGGCGGCGGAGGACCGACGTTCCGGGGCTGCGGTGAGCCGGCCCGGGACGGGATGTTCGTAGCTCCACGAAGTACGCCGGACCCTCGGCCGAACCTCTTTTGACCCCCTCTCCTACTCCCGGCCGTGCGCCAGGCGAACCGGGTCGTCCTGACTCCCGAGGAGCTCGCTCGGCTCCGCGCCTGGATCGACGACCCGACCGCCACGGCCCGGGTTCGAACCCGAAGCCGCATCGTCCTGTGGTCGGCGGCCGGTCACTCGGACGCGGAGATCGCGAAGCGGCTGGGCAATGACGTCGCCACGGTGTCCCTATGGCGCCGACGCTTCCTGCTCCACCGTTTGGCGGGCGGGCTCCGAGACTCCCCGCGCCCCGGTCGACGACCGAAGCACTCCGCGAGTCGGGCGGACGAGATCCTCCACGCGACGTTCAACGACCCGCCACCCCGGGGCCATCGATGGACGACCCGGACGATGGCGCGACGGTTCGGGGTCAATCACATGCTCGTCCAGCGAGTCTGGCAGGCGCAGGGCGTGAGCCCTCGGAAGGCGTACCGCATCCCGGATCGTCTCTCCGGCCCCTCGCAACCGTTCGTCGACCTCCTCGGAGTGGTCGTGCAACCCCCCACTCGCTTGGTCGCGGTGGGGGTCGAACTGACGGGGGAATCCCGTATCCCTCACGTGGAACCGCTCCTCGGCTCCCTACGTACCGAGATCTCGGGCGCCTATCTCCTTCATTCGATCCGCGCCGACCCCGAGGACCTGGTGGGGCTGCTCGACGGCTTTCAGCGCCTGTCGTCGGGACCCGCCGGACGGCGACACCAGCTCGGCAATCTCTTGATCCTGCTCCGGGAGATCGAGGAGCGCACGAGCTCGACGACGCGAGTCCACCTCCTCGCGGAGGGGCGGGGCGCGGCGAAGGATCCCCGGCTCGGGGCCTGGCTCCGGCAGCACCCTCGCTTCATCTTCCACGAGCTACCGTCCGGGCCGGACTGGCCCCAAGAGGTTGGGCGCTTCTTTGGCCAGTGGCATGCGGTCCCCCTGCGGGCGGGCAGCCTGCAGGGGATCTCGGCGTTTACCCGGGCCGCGGCCCGGTTCGCCGCCCAGGCGAACGACCGGGGCGACGGCATCGCGTGGAGCATCGCGCAGGTCCGGCCCGCCTCCCCCACTACCAGCCCCGGAGAAATGAGCGGTACACCCTTCCTGGGGTCGAGGGTGGCCATTCCCCTGCCCGGTGAGCGCGCTCAAGTTCCGTCAGAAAAACGCGGGACCGATGAGAAATTTTCGTTACGCACCACGGGTCCTTAATACCGAGATATATGTCGCACGTTCGCCCGCAAGGGCGGAACCGGGACAATAAGGAGTGGTGAAGAAACGAATGGTAGCGAAGGCGCTTTGGGCTTCGGTCTTGGTGGTCAGCCTGCTCGCTGTTGGGGGGATGGGCTTCGCCGCGTTTACGGCGTCGTACCAGATCAACATCAACGGGACGGCCGGTACCCTGAGCCTGGCCATCACGAACGACAGCACGGTCGTCAGCAACTCGTACGTCGGCTGCTGGGGAACCTGGGGAACGAACTGGGTCAACTTCACGGCGGGCCCCTTCGCTCCGGGTGACTACTGCATCGTGTTCGCGAACGTCACGAACACGGGCAACATCCCCGCAGCGGTCCATGAGCATGCCACCCAGCAGGGCGCGTGCTTCCTCTGGGCCGTGAACTCGCCGGGCCACTCGAACCCGGGCGGCTCGAACACCGGCCACAACACGATGCTGCAGCCGGGCGCGAGCTGGCCGTTCATCGGCGTGCTCGAGCTCAACCCCGCGGACAACAACACTTGCCAAGGAGCGGTCAGTTCTTTGCAAGTGACGTTTACCGCGACGGCGGGCAACAACGGCACCAGCGTCTACGGGCTGTAAGCCCCTCTCGCTGAGCCGGGTCAACCCTTTCCTCTCTTTCTTAAACCCCGAGGCGTAGCGGGGGCCCTCGCCGCGCCGGGGTGGCGATGACGGGCGCAGCTCGGGAGCCGGCATCGAGCGGATGATCAACACCACCTACGCCACCCTGGTCGCCGGATCCGCGGTCGTCGTGGGTCTCCTCCCGATCGCCGTTCGGCGCAGCTGGGCGCCGTGGTCGGCCGCCGGCGTCACGGTGCTGCTCGCGATGTTCTATGACGTGGTGAGCCCGCTGGCCAGCGGGAACTGGTTTTACCTCGGCTACACCGCCTTCGCGGTCTCTCCCCTGCTCGTGTACCTGCTGTTCGTCCGGTACATCGAGCGGTCTCCCCCGGCGACCTTCGGCCTGTTCGTCCCGATCCGGGATGCCCGCCGGATCGTCGGACTGGCAGCGCTTCTAGCCGGGGTCTACTACCTGCTCACGCTGGAGCCCGGGCTCCTCCAGGGACTGTACCTCCCGGGCCTCCCCGACTTCGGGCTCTTCGCGGTCCTGTTCCTCACCGCCCCGGTGATCGCGCTCGGGCAGGAAGCGATCTTCCGGGGGTACCTCCTCACGAAAGTGGCGGGGTCCCAGCCGTTCCGTCGGGCCCTCTTCGCCTCGTCGGCCCTCTTCTCGGTCGTCTCGTTCAACCCCTTCCTCGTGCTCGAGTTTGGTGCGTCGAGCCAGGCCCCGGCGATCTTCCTGACGGTCCTGACGGGCTTCGCGCTCGGCATCTTCCTGGGGCTGTTCTTCTACAAGACCCACTTCAGCGTGCTCGGGACCTGGGTCTTCCGGTCCATCACGCTGGGGATCTCGCTCGTCTTTCCGGTCGCCGTCATCGGCCTCGCCTGGGAGACGGCCTTCGTTCTCGAGCTCATCGCGATCACCGCGGTACTGGTGGTCGTCTACATCGCGCAGCGGGAACCCCGGTTCGAGGCCCGTCACTACATGGACGAGCCGATGCAACCCCGGCGCCGGACCCTGGTCACCGCGGCCCGGAACCGCCGCCAGGTGATCCCGCTGGTGGTCGTCCTCGGAGTCGCCCTCGTCATCGTGGCCTTCGCCGGACCGATCGGCTCGGCTTCCTCGAAGGCCCCCGTGCGCGTGCTGGCGATCGAGAGCGACAGCATGTCCCCCACGTTCGTTCGGGGGACCCTCGTCTTCCTCGAGTCGGTCGCGGGGCCGGGCGACCTTCACGTGGGCATGATCGTGGCGTACAACGCCCCGTACCTCTCGCCCAACGGGCCGGTCGTCCATCGCATCATCGCGATCGGGATGAACGGGAGCCAGCTGGTCTTCACGTTCAAGGGCGACGCGAACCCGAGCCCGGATCCCCGACCGGTGGTCTGGAGCCAGATAGTAGGAAAGGTTGTGACCTACGTCCCCTACCTGGGCTACCTGATCCTGAGCCCCGAGCTCTCGGTGTCGATCGTGTTGGTCCTGGTCCTCCTGGGCGTCTATCGTAGCTCGCCGGATGCCGCGGCGCCGACCCGTCGCCGCCCTATCCTGCCGCTGCGGAGGGAGCGCGCGTGAAGGTCGCCCTGGTCGCCGTCGTCATCCTGGCCCTGGCCTCCGTCGTGGCGCTGTACGCCGTGGCCAGCCTCGACGCCACCCCGGCGACGACGACCAGTTCCTCTTCGCTCCTCAACTACGAGACCACGACCCAGTTCGACTACGTGGCGCATCTGAAGCCGAACCTGCTGTACAACAGCTCGACCCTGGGCCCGGGACAGGGGACCCTCTACGAGAGCCTCGTCACGTCGCTCGACCTCTCCTTCACGTACTGGCTGAACCTCAGCGCGCCGTCGAACGTCGCGTTCGGCGGGGGCTTCGAGCTGGTCGTGTCGTCCCCCGGGCTGTGGAACTACACGCTCAACTTCTCGGTGAAGAACGAACCCGCCGAGACCGGCATCACTTCCTACGAGTTCACGGACTCGACCGGGCTGGCGCTCCCGGGGCTCTACGACCTGGTCGGCAACATCACGAACCAGACCCAGGTGAGTCAGGGCTCCTTCTCCGTCCGGTACACCGCCATCGAGGTCGGGAACATCGACTTCAACGGAACCCACGTCCAGTCGTTCACCACGCCGTTCCTCAACTTCACGTTCGGCAGCGGTCTCATCGTCCCCGGTCCCCTCGTCGCCACCTCGTTCGGCGACATCCCCACGACGGTGACCACGACGGACGCCGGGCGCGCGTCGAACCTCGAGCTGGCCACGATCCTCTCGATCGCCTTGCTCGTGGCGCTCGGGGCCGCGATCTACTGGGCCTGGCGGCCCCGGGCGGGCCAGGTCGACATCCAGGCCGACCTGAAGTCGCTCACGGCGCCGTACCAGGACGCGATCGCGACCACGTGGACCGCCCCGCAGAAGGAGAACGTGGTCGTCCTCCGCGACTGGGAAGACATCGTCCACGTGGCGGATATGCTCGGGAAGCCGATCCTCCGGTACGTCTTCCGCCGACGCGACCCCCCGCGATTCTTCTACTACGTGCTGGACGGACCCATCCAGTACATCTATCTCGTACCGCGGGAGGGCCGTCCCGCGGAAGAGGACCTGAACGACCTGACCTAGCCGGGACCCGCGTTCCAGGGCCCCCCACTGAGGTTTATGAACCCGGGGCCGCTGTAGCGAACCGGTTGCGCATGCCGAAGGTACGGCTGGACGGGATGCTCTCCGAGTTCGTCCGACGTCGCACGGTCGAGAGCGAGGCGACGAGCGTGGACGGTCTGATTGACGAGCTCGAGGGGGACTTCCCCCGCCTGCGACATCGCCTCCGCGACGAGACCCGAACGCTCCGGCCGTTCGTCCGGGTCTACGTCAACGGACAGGACATCGCCACCCTCCGAGGGGCCCAGACGCCCCTCGCGGCCGGGGATTCGGTGGAGATCCTACATTCCATCCAAGGAGGATAGACCATGGTCGAGAAGAACGCCGTGCACGTATTGGTCGGAACGCGAAAGGGCGCCTACATCCTCGACGGCGATCGGGCCCGGAAGAAGTGGAAGGTCCGGGGACCGTATCACGAGGGGCGGGACGTCTTCCAGATCATCGCCGACCCCCGCCACCCCGGGGTCGTCTACTCGACGGCCAACAGCGCCTGGTGGGGCCCCATGATGTACCGTTCGAAGGACTGGGGGAAGAAGTGGACCGCCATCTCGGTGCCCCAGATGCCGAAGGGCCCGCGGCCCCCGCCGACGGGGGAGGGCGGGATGCCCAAGTACCCCGTCGAGAACGTCTGGCAGATCGCGCCGGGGCGGGAGGACGAACCGAATTCCCTGTTGGCCGGCATCGACCCCGCCTCCCTCTGGCGCAGCGACAACAACGGGGAGGACTGGGTGGGGGTGCCCGGTCTCAACGACCACCCGACGCGCAAGGAATGGAACCCCGGCGCGGGGGGGCTCTGCCTCCACACGATTCTCCGGGACCCGAGCCAGCCGAAGCGGCTGTACGTCGGGATCTCCGCGGCGGGAGGTTTCCGCTCCGATGACGACGGGGAGCACTGGCGCCCCGTCAACCATGGGGTCAAGATCGGGTTCCTCCCCGACGGGGACCGCGAGTACGGCCAATGCCTGCACAAACTCGCCCTCGAACCCACCGACCCCTCGACGATCTACCGTCAGGACCACGACGGGATCTACATCTCCCGGGACCGGGGGGACAACTGGAAGCGGGTCGGGAAGTCGCTGGAAAGCGACTTCGGCTTCGTCGTCGCGACCGCCCCGGGGGCTCCCCATGGGGCCTTCTTCGTGCCGCTTCGCGGCGAGACCCGGACCACCTGGGGGGGCCAGCTGCAGGTGTTCCGCTGGAACGACACCCGGCGGTCGTGGGCCCAGGTCGTCCCGAAGGGCCTGTTCCCAGGGGACCACGGGACCCACCGCGATGCGCTGGCGACCGACCGTCTCACGCCGGCCGGGGTCTACCTCGGCACGACGGCGGGCCGGCTCTACTGGAGCGCGAGCAACGGGAAGAAGTGGGACATGGTGCCGTACCAGTTCCCGGCGATCCAGTCGGTCACCGTGTCGAGTCCGATGGGCTAGCCCCTTCCGCGCGGCCTCAAGTACGCCCCGCGGTTCGCGCGCGGGAGCCCCTTGCCCGAGACGCCAATCAAGGACGCACCCGCCAAGCCCCGCCCCCGGATCGAGAGCCTCTCGGACCTGATCTTCGGGCTCGCCCTCTCCGTCGGCTCGCTGGCGCTCGTCGCCAACCTCCCCACGAACTCGGGGGCGCTGCTCTCGGACATCCTCACGTTCGGTTTCACGTTCCTGATCCTGATCTCGGTGTGGTTCGACTACACCCGGATCATGTCCGTGATGCCGATCCACGAGCAGCGGACGGTCACGCTGAACACGCTGCTCCTGTTCACCGTCTCTCTCGAGCCGTTCCTGTTCCTGCTGGTCAAGAATCCCGCGAACTCGAACTCTTACGAGCAGTTCGTCACCGCCGTGTACGCCGTCGACCTCGGGACCATGATCGGGGTGCTGGCCGCCTTCGCCGGGACCCTCGCGATCGACACGTCGGTCCGGCTGGAGCCGAAGGTGAGGGAGGGTTTCCGACGCGAGTCGGCGGGTCGCTTCGTCTCGGCCGGGATCTTCTTCCTGAGCGCGGTGCCGATCTTCTGGGAGGTGACGCTCGGGGGCATCCAGCTCCGGCTCCTCATGTGGTTCTTCCCGCTCGCGTACGCTTTCTTCACCCGGCACCGGCGGGGAGGTACGTATGAGTCCGTCATCCCCTAGGAAGACCCGCCGCCCCACCCCCGACCGGCGCCCGCCATCGGCCACGGCCGTCGACCTCCCCGCGGTGGAGGCGGCGCTCCATGCCGTGACCCGCCGAACCGCCCCGGGCCTCCGGCAGGTCCGGAAGTGGGAGGTCGACTGGTATGCGGGGACTGACCTCGTGCTGTGCATCGGGGCCTTCAGCCGGCACGTCGGGGTGGAGTTCTGGCGGGGCTCGACCCTCGCACCCGACCACCCGCTCCTGGAGGGCACCGGGAAGAACCTCCGTCACGTGAAGGTCCGGAGCCTCGAGGAAGCCCGGTCCCCGGAATTCCGGGCGCTCGTCCGGGCCGCCGTTCGCTTGGACCGGACGGCCCCGGCTCGGGTGCGCTGACCCTCCAGTCGACCTGGCCCGACCTCCCGGCCGGCCCTCGCGCCGCCTCGTCAGGCCCGTTCGCGAAATCTTCGCAAATTCCGTCGGCTGGAACTTAAATACCGACCCACGTTCGGCCATCGACTTATGGCCGACCGTCGAGCGAGAATGCTGGGCATTGCCTTGGTGACATTGATCATGGTCGTCTCTTCCCTGGGCCTGCTGGCCGCCCTCGGGGCCCCCGCCGCGGCGGCGGAGGGTGCGACGGTCGCGTCCAGTGCGTCGGCGGCCGCCGGCAGTACGCTCCACGTGACCTCCAGCGGGTCGACGACCTCCCTGACGACGGCCCCGGGCATGCCGTCGAACCTCAACCCCTCGGGCCTCACCGTGGCCGAGAACCCCGTCGCCGAGAAGGCGCTCGCTCAGGCCGCGGCCGCCGGCGTCCCCTCCCGGTTCGTCTTCGTCCCGCGGGCCCCCGCGACCCCCGCTCAGGAGGCACTCGCTCACGCGCAGGGCCATGTCACCCCCCTCTACGGGGAAGACGCCCCCGCGCCCCTCGGCCTCGCCTACTACGGTCTCTCCGCCGCCCCGAACGGCAGCGTCGTCTCCACGACGCTCGACACCCCGGGCGTCCGGGCCACCTTTGACCCGAACGCGACGGGTCTCTGGTCGGTGTATCCGTTCTCGAGCTCGACGGACGCGTACGGCGTCCAGCTGAACGCGGTCACGACCAGCATCAACCTCCTCGGGAACTCGAGCTATGAGTTTTGGACCCAGAACGTCGCCGAGTTCTACCCCTACACCGGCCAGCTCTACCTGGTCACCAACGTCTGGAACTTCACCGGCCCGTCCCTCTCGGCCAACGCGATCTACAGCCACGGCCCCTACGGCCAGCAGGTCGGGACGACGTTCTACTACTCGGAGATCGAGCTGACGGGCGTCAGCTACCCGTTCGACATGTCGCTCTACATGAACAACACCGTCACGAGCGGGCGGAACAACGTCAGCTTCACGGTCGGGCTGACCGACCACGGCGTCTATACGTCGCTCCCCTACGACTGGGTCGACTTCAACTCGACCGGAGCGGCCCTCTCGCAGTACTCCGCGAACGGCTCGGCGTACAACCCGTTCGGCCTCACCAACGACTTTGAGGAGACGATCGGGGGTCCGGGCGGCGGCTCGCAGTCGGACCTGTACGCGGCGGACGCCACGCTGGGCCTCGCCTACTGGAACACCAGCTCGAGCGCCTACCAGTCCGTCCCGGCGGCCTTCTCGTACGGCGGCGAGACGGGAGAGACGTCCACCGGCGCCTACGTCGGCTGGGAGACCAACACCACCACCGGACAGCCGTATGGTGTGTCCGTGACGGGTCCGGGCTTCTTGCAGGGCCTCTGGAATGCGACCGGTGCGGAAGGGCTGACCAAGGTCACCATCAACGTCACCCCGACCAACGGGTTCTACTTCATCGCCCCGAACTGGACGAGCACCTGCTGGAGCTACTCGCCGGGCTCGTTCCCGGCGTGCTTCAGCTACCGCGACAACATCTCGTGGGCGCCGCAGGAGATGGGGAACGTCTTCTACCTGGCCCCGGGGAACTACACCTTCGAGGTCGTCCTGGCGGACTACGACGCGGCCGGCTCCAATCTCGTGGTGGGGTCGTCCCCCGTCACGATCAGCGGCACGCTCACCCAGAACACCGCGCTGGGGATCTACACGCCGATCTACATCTGGGAGAATAGCCAGTTCGCCGCAATGTCGACCGGTGGAGCCGGTACGTCGACCGACCCGTACCAGTTGATCAATACCCAGACGTACGCCTTCGGGTCGATCTTCGGGCTGTTCAACGACTACACTTTCCCGGTGTACAACAGTCTCGCGTTCTGGTTCACGACCGACTACGTCGTACTGAACCACATGCCGGCGATGGAGACCAGCATGCCGTACATCAACCTCCCCTCGACGAATGATCTGGGCTACCTGCTGTACAACACTAGCAACGTCGCCCTGGTCAACTCGTCCGAGATCTCCGGTTGGTACACCTCGTACCTCAGCTACGGGTTCGCGGATGTCGGGCTGCCGTTCTACGGCAACTTCTACGGCACGTTCAGCGTCGAGCTCTGGAATGCGACCAACACGCTGATCGCCAACGACACGTTCCTGACGCAGACCGCGGGCCTCGCGATCGCGGGCAGCCAGATCCCGGGTGCGAACGTCGTGTGGGGCAACACCTTCACGATGATCGCGCCGCCGTCCTTCTCGGCCGCGGGGGGCGCCTTGAACCTCAGCCTGGGTCTCCAGGAGAGCGAGCAGGGCGACCTGATCTACAACAACATCTTCGACACGACCATTACGGCCGTCAGTGCGCCGGTGAACCTGTACTCGGGAGCGGTCGACATCACGCTCCAGAACACGTGGAACATCACGCCGACCCCGGCGGCCACCATCAACTACGCGCCGGGCTTTGCCTGGTTCCCGCTGACGGGGACCATCATCGGCAACGCGACCCAGGGCGGCAACTACTGGTGGGACTACGGTACGACGGCGAACCCGGTCGGGGTCCTCCCGTACGATGAGTTCTCGACCTACTTCGGCTACCCCCAGATCTACAACGGAGGCGACTACTACCCGCTCGTCCCGTCGCTGTATCTGGTCGAGTTCTCGGAGAGCGGACTCACCGCCGGCACCGCCTGGTCGGTCGACTTCGGCGGCACGACGCTCAGTTCCATCGGGACGACCATCGAGACGAACGTCTCGAACGGGTCGTACGCCTACTCGGTGCCCTCGGTCGGAGGACTGGTGCCCAGTCCCGCCGGCGGCACGGTCACCGTAGCCGGCGCGACCATCTCGGTGAGCATCGTCTTCGCCCCGCCCCCGACATATGCGGTGACGTTCACGGAGAGCGGACTCCCGTCGGGGACCCAGTGGACGGTCACGGTGGGCACGAGCCCGTACACGTCGACCACGACCACGATCGTCGTGAGCCTGCAGAACGGGTCGTACTCGTACAGCGTGGCCACCGTCCAGGGCTACGCGCCGACTCCCTCCGGCGGGTCGATCGATGTGGCCGGGGTCGCCCAGGGCGTCTCGATCACCTTCGCGGCGCCTACCCTGTACACGGTGACTTTCACCGAGTCGGGACTCCCGACGGGGACGAGCTGGTCAGTGACGTTCAACGGCGTCACGACGCCCAGCACGACCACGACGGTCCAGTTCCAGGCGGCGGACGGGTCGTACCTGTACCAGGTGGGATCGGTCACGGGGTACAACTCGAATCCGTCGAGCGGGACCCTGATCGTCAACGGCAACACGCCGCAGGGGATCACGTTCACTCCCAGCGGGCCGACCCTGTACACGGTGACCTTCACGGAGACCGGGCTCCCGTCCGGCACGTCCTGGTCGGTCGTCCTGGGTGGCGTCACGAACTCGAGCGTGGGGTCGACGATCACGTTCAGTGTGGCGAACGACAGCTACACGTACACGATCACGGCCGTGACCGGCTACACCTTCACGGCGTCCGTCTCGAGCCCCATCGTGGTCTCGGGCGCGAACGTGGGCGTGGACGTGACCTTCTCGGCGGTCCCGGCGACGTACACCATCACCTTCTCGGAGTCCGGGTTGGCGAGCGGTACGACGTGGTCGGTGACGCTGGGCGGCTCGACGAAGTCGGCGGCCGCGGGTGCGACCATCACTTTCACCGAGCCCAACGGACCGTACGCGTTCACCATCGGGAGCGTCTCGGGGTACACCTCTAGCTCCAGCGTGGCGAGCCCGCTGACGGTGTCGGGGGCGAACGTGGCCGTGACGGTGACGTACTCGGCGACCTCGACCACCAGCTCCGGCTCGAGTGGCCTCTCGACCCTCGACTGGGCCCTGATCGGCGTGATCATCGCGATCGTGGTGATCGGCCTCATCGTGGCGCTCGCGCGCCGCGGCAAGGGCGGCTCGAGCTCGACCTCCTCCAACCAGGAGACCCCGTCCGAGGAGACCTCCTCGGGCGACGGCTCGTCGGGTGGGTCCTCGTAGAGGACGGCCCGCGACCGGGACAACCCTTTCCGTCCGTTCTTTTTCTCCTTCGGTCGTTACTCTCCGTGGGGCCACGGAAGGCCCGTGCCACCGGCGGGAGGCGCGCGAGTTAAGTAATCGGACGCAGGTCGCCCCGGGACCATGACCGACCGCCGCATCGTGCTCGCCGGAGCCGCCCTCGTCACGCTGATCATGCTGGTCTCCTCGATGGGACTCGTCGCCGGGCTCGGCGGCAACCACGCGCCCTCGGGGGCCACCCCGGCGGGGGCGTCCTCTCCCTCCGTACCCCGCGGCACGTCCAGCGCGTCCCAGGGTTCGTTGGGAAATGCACTGACCGCTCCGGCGGCCCAGCCGGCCCCGAGCATGACCAAGAACGTGCCGGAGGTTGACAACCCCGATGTTCCGTACGGCATCACCCAGGCCGAGCACAGCATCGAGTCGGGCCAGGTCCCGGCTTCCGCCGTGATGCTGCCCCGGGCCCCCAGCAGCTCCGGCATCCCTGCCGCCGGCAGCCCCATCACAGGACCTTCCTACCCGCAGATCCCCGCCCCGATGGGCCTCGGGGACTTCGGGCAGAGCGCGGACGGCCCGTACGAGTTCAACACCTCCAGCTTTGCCGCGACGCTCCAGCTGTCCTCGTTCCAGGACTACAACCCTGGCTACTCGGCGTGGGACGCGACCCCCGACTGGATGACCTTCCAGTTGAACACGGTCACCGTCAACACTTCGTACCCGGGATCGACGAACGGGTCGTTCTGGATCCAGAACGTCGTCCACTTCAACGGCACGAGCCTCCAGTTCGAGGACAACATCTGGAACTTCTCCAGTGCGGCCGCCTGCCTCGGTGCGGGGACCCTGCTCACGTACTACGGGCAGCAGGACGGATGCTTCTACTACGTGTACGGCCCGACCTTCACCGTCAGCTATCCGTTCACCCTCACGCTATACAACAACCTCACGATCTACAACACCGGCACGGAACTCGTCCCGGGGGTCTACTTCAACTACACCCTCCAGTACGGCAGCACCGACGTCAGCAACACGTTCGACTTCGTGACCTTCAACGGGACGGCCTCCTACTCGGCGCCGCCCCAGTTCCAGGTCAACGGCTTCAACTACAACCCGCTCGGCTACCTGTTCTACGACGCGGAGATCATCTTCGGTGGGAACGGCGGTGGCGCGAACGCGAACATCGTCAATCTGACGGGCACGGCCACGCTCGACTCGTGGGACGCCGGCAGCGGCTCGTACGTCAGCGTCCCCTCGGCCTACGATTACGGCGGGGACACGGGAGAGACCTCCCTCGGAGTCGCCGCGACCTGGAGCGGGACCACGGAATACCTCAGCCAAGGCCCGTCCATGCTCTACGGGCTGTGGAATACCGCCAATGGCACGTTCGGCCCGGCCGCCACGAACGTGGCGCTCCACGTCAACCTGATCGGGGGACTTCCGTCGGACGGTTTCCTGTTCGTGACGAACAACACCGACTACAGTTCCTCGAACCCCCAGTGGTCGTACTGGCCGTCCACGGTCACGGGCACCGCCTCGACGGTCCTGCCGTGGATGTACACGGACACGTACTACGACCTCCGTGCCATCGCGAACGGCAACGACACCGAGGTGTACTACTTCGGCTACAACGTCACCGGATCCGTCAGCCTTCCGGCGGACCCGACCTCCTTCACGGCCCCGGTCTATCTCAGCAGTGACGGACAGGTGGCCACGTTCGGCTCCGCGGGACTGGCCGGTGTGCAGTACAACTCGGCTGGCGACCTCTGGATCAACGACACGATGTCGTCGCTCGACCCAGCCTTCCGTCTGTTGAACGACTTCCTGTACCCCAGCTTCATGCTGTTCGCCGAGTACCAGGTCTCGGACAACATTTCGATCGACCACTTCATCCAGGACCCGACGACGTTCAACTACACCAGCGATGGGCACGGGAACGGCGTGATCGAGAACTGGACGCAGGGATACTACTTCAACTTCGGAACGGGGATCTTCAGCATCTCGGACGTGACGGTCATCGGGAACTCGACCCTGTATTACCAGGGGATCGAGCCGCTCCCCGCGGTCGAGTTCTGGGGAACGGCGGGCGAGTCCGCCAGCAACATCGTGACGGGAGGGGACGGCTTCGGCGTGGACCTCTACTACACGAACGACGTGTCGCTCGACAACATCGCCGGCGAGACCGGGGCCAATGCCGTGGCCATCCTGTATTCGTACGACATCCTCGGGACCGACATCTCGTCGAACGGGACGGATATCGGAGGGTTCCCGACGTGGGCCCTCTACCTGACCGAGAGCTACGCGATGACGTTTGTCGGGGTCACCGCCCAGAACGACAGTCTCGGCATCGACGCCGCCGAGGTCGCGGAGATCTACATCGACGGGTTCAACGTCTATTCCGGGGCCGTCGGACTGGAAGTGGCCGACTTCGAGTACTTTGAAGTCGTGAACGCCTGGGTCGGAGCCCCCTCGTGGGCCGGCTTCTTCGAATTCGGCAACAACCTCTACCTCGACAACTGGACGGTGGCCGGAGCCGAAGGACTCGAAGGGTACGAGCTGAACGAGCTGGCGGTCGCCGGCTTCGTCACGGACGGCTTTGACAGCATCGGTCTCGGGTTCCTCGAGTACGTCCAGAACCTCACGGCGACGGACCTGACGGCCGAGAACGGCGCCGAGTTTGCACTCCTGGTCGAAGGGGGCCTCAACATCTCGGTCAGCGACGTGAACGCGAGCGGTTCGAGCGGCGGAGTGGCCATCTACGAGGCCGACAACGTCGACGTCACGAACGTCGTGGCCAGCGACAGCTCAGTCGGCAGCGTCGTCGCGGTCGCAGAGAACGTCACCGTGAATTGGGCCAACGCGACCGACGGCTCTCTTGCCGTCGCCCTGGGCGATGTCCTCTGGGGGAACGTGACGAACGTCAACGTCAGCGAGCCGGCCCTTTCGAGCCCCTACTACTACACCGACGCGGGCGCCGGGCTGTTCGCCACGGCGGCGGTCGAGGCGCTCGATGTGCAGAACGTCTCGGTCGCGTACGTCAGCGCCCTCAACTACAACTTCGGCGTCTTTGCGAACGACACGCTGAACCTCGTGGTCGTCGAGGTGACGGAGTGGAACGGGGACGACGGGGTCGCCCTGAACGACACCCAGGACACGCTCGTCGTCACGAGCTTCCTCTACGGGAACGACGTCGGGCTGAACTCGATCGACTCTCAGAACCTGTCCGTCTTCGCCAACACCATCGAGGGCTCGGCCAGCTACGGCCTCGCGCTCCTGGGCGGGAACAACTCTGTGGTCGAAGGGAACAACTTCGTGGCGAACAACGGCGCATCCACGGACGGCACCTTCTCGGCCACCCATGTCCAGGCCCTCGCTTCGGTGGCCGCGGGCAACTCGACCACGTTCGACGACAACTATTGGTCGGACTGGACGAGTGGTGCGTACGTAATCTCGGCGACCGTCAGCGACAGCACGCCGGTGAGCGCGTTCATCAACAACTGGCTGGTGTTCGACGAGGTCGGACTGCCGGCGGGCACTCCGTGGGGATACACCCTCGACGGGGTCAACTACACGACGTCGGCCCCGCTCGTCTACATCCCCTCGTGGTCCCTCCCGGTGGCGACGCTCCAGTTTACGGTCAACCCACCCACCGGGTACACGCCGACTCCGGCGTCGGGCTCGATCCCGTATGCGGGCTCGGACCTGACCACGACGATCGTGTTTGCCGCGATCCCCTACACGGTGACCTTCGAGCAGGCGGGCCTGCCGGTCGGGGCCCCCTGGTCCGTGACCCTGAACGGTACGACGGTGACGAGCACGAGCTACGACCTCAACTTCACGGAGATCGAAGGGTCGTATTCGTACTCGGTCGGGGCCGTCAGCGGATACGCCGTGGCCCCCTCCTCTGGGTCCGTGACGGTCAACGGAGCCAACGTGACGGTCGAGCTGTTCTACTCGGTGCCGACGTACAGCGTGACGTTCACCCAGTCCACGCTGACCCCGGGGACTTCGTGGTCGGTCACGCTGGACGGCAGCACGCTAACGAGCACCAGCAACGACCTGATCTTCACCGAGGCGAACGGGACGTATCCGTACACGGTGGCCCCCGTCGCGGGCTACACCGCGTCGCCGAGCAGCGGCAGCTTGCTGGTGTCGGGACCGACCAACCAGGGGATCACCTACACGGCGGTCCCGCCGGGCACCTACGCCGTGACCTTCACCGAGACCGGTCTAGCCAGTGGGCAGAGCTGGTCGGTGACGTTCAACGGCACGACGACCCCGAGCACAGGTTCGACGATCCAGTTCACGGTCCCGAACGGAACGTATGACTACGTCGTGGCGGCCGTCTCCGGCTACTCGTTCACCGTGTCCCAGTCGAGCCCGATCCATGTGGCCGGTGCCCCGGTCGGGGTGGACGTGACGTTCTCCGCCACGCCAACCACGTACCAGATCACCTTCACCGAGGCGGGCCTCGCGAGCGGCACGACTTGGACCGTGACCCTGGATGGTTCGACCGAGAGTGCGACGGCCGGCGCTTCGATCTCGTTCCTGGAGCCGAACGGGCAGTACTCGTACACCATCGGCGGCGTGACGGGGTACACCTCGTCCGCCTCGCTGGCGAGCCCGCTGACCGTCTCGGGCGGGAACGTAGCCGTCACCGTGACTTACACCGCCAGCTCGACTAGCTCCTCGGGATCGAGCGGCCTCTCGACCCTGGACTGGGCCATCATCGGGGTGGTCATCGCCGCCATCGTGGTGGGCCTGGTCGTGGCGCTCGTGATGCGGGGCCGCGGCGGCGGAGGCAAGCCGGCGGAGGCGCCGGCGAACCCGCCCGTCCAGCCGTGGAAGGAAGGCAGCTCCTCGGGAGAGACCGGCACTCCCGACTACTCTGAGGGCGGTGGGCCGAACTAGATCCCCCGGCGGCCGCCTACGGGACGAACCCTTTCCTTCTCCTTTCTTCGCGCAGTGGTTGGGCCGCGGCCCTCGGCGCCTCGGGCCCCGGACCATCCCCGGCCAGGGCGTGGCGTGGGGTCGCTACGGCTCTTCCCGCCAGACCTCGTCGTCTCGGCGACGGCTACTGCGGGACGTCAGAGCGAAGATGACGGCCCCCACGACCACGATCAGGCCGGCGGCCCCCAGGAAGACGAGCGTCGTCGAACCCAGACCGGAGCTCGCGGCCGACGAGGGCGGCACCGGGGCGAACGTGACGTTCACGAGAGTGGTCGGGGCCCGGAGGAGCGTCGTGCCCGTCGCGGGGGACGCGACGTAGCCAGTGGACCGGATCGCGTAGAAGTACGACCCCACCGGGAGGGGGATCACCAGTCGGGTCGTCGTGGACGTGTAGTTGGTCGTCCCCACCTGGACCGTCCACGCCGTGGCATTCGGCAGTCCGGACTCGTCGAACGTCAGATTGCCGGTCGCGGGGAGGGTGGACGTGAAGGTGATGTTCTCGAGGACCGGTCCCCCGGCCACCTGGATACTGCCCGACGCGGGGCTCGCGGCATAGTTGGCCAGCACCGAGATGGCAAACGGGTAGGTGCCATTCCCGAGCGTGGTCGTCAGGTCGGTCTCCGTCCCATACAGCAGTTGACCGCCGAGCTCCAGGGACCAGTTGGTCGAGGTCGGGAGGCCATTCGACGCGAAGGTAACGACGTACGACCCTGGCGTCACGGGTACGAAGGTGATCGGAACGGTTTTCGCGTGGCCGCTCACGGTGACCTGTCCTGAACTGGGGGAGGTCGTATAGCCGGCAAGGGCGGCGACCGTGTAGGTGTACGTGCCATTCTGCACCGATAGGGAGAAGGTACTGGTGGTGGCGGAATGCATCGTGCCGTTGACGGTGACAGACCAGAGCGTACTGTACGGGAGACCCGACTCCGAGAACGTCAGGGAGTAGGTGGTCGGGGGGATCGGGGTGAAGCCGATCGGGACCTGGATGTCCCGGCCGCTCACGTTGGCCGTACCGGCGGACGGGTCCGCGACGTAGCCGCTTGGCGACTGGACCGTGAAGGGGAACGACCCGTTTGGCTCCACGAAGGTCACCGTGGAACTGGTGGTCTGCTGCGCGGATCCGTTCAGGGTGGCGCCCCAGGAAGTGCCCGTGGCGAGACCGGACTCGACGAACTCGACGGAGTACGTGCCCGGCGGGATCGCGGTGAAGACGATAGATTTGGAAAGGGCAGCCCCCCGGACGGTGATGGATCCGGAACTCGGGCTCGCGGTGTAACCGGGCGGGATGCTCACCACGAAGGCGAAGGTCCCATTGGCAGAGTCCAGCGAAACCGAGCTCCCGGTGGTGGAGCGGTTCTGGTCGCCGAAGGTAATCCCCCACAAGGTCCCGGCGGGCAGCCCCGTCTCATTGAACGTGACCGGGTAGGTCGAGACCGCGAAGGCGATGGCCTCGTTGACCGGGCTCCCGGCCACCTGCACGTCGCCGGTCGTGGGGGTAGCCGAATAGTTGGCCACGGTTCCGACATGGAACGGGTAGGTTCCGTTCGCCATCGACAGTACGATCTCGTCGGTCATGCTCCAACCCGTCAACGTCCCTGCCGTCACCGACCAGTTGGTACTGGCCGGGAGGCCACTTTCCTCCCACGTCACGGAGTAGTTGAACGTCACAAACCCGATGTCGACCTGCACGGCGGCGCCGCTGACGTTCAGGACACCGCTCGCGGGGGTGGCGACATAACCCCCCAAGGGGGAGACAGAGTAGGCGTACGACCCGTTCGCCACGGCCACCGAGATCGTGGAGGTCGTCGAGTGTGGCGCACCCCCGTTGACTGACACCGACCAATTGGTGCCGGACGGCAGGCCGGACTCGACGAAGGAGACCCCGTAGGTGAGAGCGGCGAAACTCACGTTCACCTGGGTCGCAGCCCCGGAGATGGTCGCCGACCCCGACTGGTTCTCGGTGGTCAGGTAGCCGGTCAGGTTCGTCACTGAGTAGGAGTACGTCCCGTTCGTTTCGAGAAGCGTGAGACTGCTTCCGTTCCCGGCGACTACCGTGCCACTCACATTGACCGTCCAGTTCGTGCCGGGCCGCAGTCCCACTTCAGCGAAGGTTAGGGGATAATGGCCGACGGACAGCGGGGCGAAGGTGATGTTGACGACGGCCGGAGCGCCAGCCACCGTGACGGTACCGCTCGAAGGGGTGGCGGCATAACCGGTCACCGCCCCGATGGAGTAGGAGTAGGTGCCGTTGCCTTCCGTGAACATTAACGAGGTCGTGTTCGTGCCCGCTGTGGCGTTGGCGACCGTGGCCGACCAGTTGGCGTGGGCCGGAAGTCCGGTCTCGTTCAGGCTCACTTCATAGTAGAACGGGGAGAACGCGATGGAGAGATTCACCGAGTCCGCGGCGACCCGAACGCTCCCAGTGGACGGACTGGGCAGGTAGCCACTGACGGGGCGCACGAGGAACGAGAACGTTCCGTTGGGTTCGCGGGCATCGATCTCCGAGCCACTCGACGTATGGTCCACCCCGGCCAGCCGGACGGTCCAGTTGGTGCCGGTCGGCAATCCGGTCTCGTTGAAGGTGACGGGGTAGGTGACCTCGG
>JASHXS010000170.1 GCA_030043405.1 Thermoplasmata archaeon
GATCCACAGTCCCCCAGGATAGGCCAAGCTACCCCATCCCGGCCACGAGGTTCGGACGAGCCCCCTCATCAAAAGGTTTCCCTCAAAAGCCCCGGCCCCAGCTCCCCGGGGCCCCCGGCCTACTCACCGGGGCCCTTTCGGCTCCCCGCCACGAGCTGGTCGAGGTCCTCCCGTCGTTGCCGGCGCTGCGAGCGCCCCACGTAGAGGAAGAAGAGTCCGAAGCCGGCGGCCAGCCCGGCCCCGAGGTAGGCGCCAAAGAATCCGAAGCCAGCGCCCGCCCACGCGAGCCCTCCGGCCAGGGCGGCCCCGAGGGCCAGGGTCAGGCACCCTCCGACGACGAACGTCGTCTCGCGGAGCATCGATCCGCCTTCCCTCGCCCGAAGGGCGGCGCGACCGATTACTTGTAGGCCCAGACCACGGCCTGCCCGAAGAATCGCCACGGCACACCGACGTGAGCGAAGCCGGCGCGCTCGAGGGCCGCCGTCTCCGCGGCGAGCGTGGCCGGGTGGTCGAACCTCTCGTGTTCGTGCCACACCTCCTGGAGGTTGGTCCAGCGGGCCCCGGACCGCGCGGCCCGAGGCAGGCTCGACGCGATCTGCGCGTATCGCTGGTCGAACAGCGGGTCCTCCGGCAGGTGGTCGTCGGCGTCGCCAAAGTACCCCCCGCGAGGGAGAGCTCGGTGGATGCGACGGAAGAGTCTCCACTTCTCCGGGTCGGTGAGGTGGTGGATGGCGAGGGCCGAGACGACGGCGTCGTATTGGGCTTCCTCGAAGTTCCCGAGGTCGCCGGCGACCAAGTCGACCCGATCCCGGAACGGTCGGAGCTTCGCTCGGGCTCGGGCGATCATCTGCGTCGACAGGTCAATGCCGGTCACGGTCGCGTGCGGGAAGCCGGCGAGCAGGAGCGCCGTGAAGGTGCCCGTGCCGACGCCCAGCTCGAGCACGCGAAACTCCCGGGTCGGGAGGAACGGGATTCCCCCGAGCAAGGTCCGGTGCAGGTCGGTGTAC
Organism: Thermoplasmata archaeon; assembly: GCA_030043405.1. Lineage (GTDB taxonomy): Archaea > Thermoplasmatota > Thermoplasmata > Lutacidiplasmatales > UBA184 > Lutacidiplasma. The sequence continues at coordinate 1,008 of JASHXS010000170.1, forward strand.
GCCGGCATCGACTCGGGGGCCGTGCGGTCGTACGCCTTGGCTTCCCGGTCGAACTCTCGACGCTGGGCCGGTCCCGCGTGGCGTCGGGGCATCAGGCCCGCGAGGGGGTCCGAGACTTAGGCCTTCCCGCCGGGCGACTCCCGAGGAAGGATTATCCGACCGGGACCCTCGGGGGGCCCAGGGAGGCGAACGATCGATGGCGGACCATGGGGGGCGGGGCCTGGGCTTCCTGTTCGGGGTCTTGGGGGGCATCCTGGTGGTGGTGCAAGGGCTGATCGACCTCGTCCGATCGGCGTTCTATCTGGCCGTCGGGCATCCCTTCGTGGGCTTGGGGTGGCTCGGGGCCACGGTCGTCCTCGTCATCCTCGGGCTCGTGTTCATCGCCTTTGCCGCCTACGGGGCCTCACGCACCACCGACCGCGCGCTGGCCGCGGGGGTGGTCCTCCTCGTGATCGCCCTGTTGGGACTCGTGCTCCTGGGGTTCGGGAACGGCATCATCGGGCTGCTCGGGACCGTGTTCGTGATCATCGCCGGACTGCTCTACATCGTGGCGGGCCGCTGACCGCGGCGCCGCCCACTCCCGGAACGATCCCAACGGTATTTCCGTCCCGAGGGCCCGCGGCCCTCGGGACGAGGAAAAGGTTCTCCTGCGGCGCGAACCGAGGCCTACGGACAGACCGTCGCTTCCTGGCACTGGTTCATCGTGATCACCACGTGGCTGACCGACGGGATGTTCAGGGCCGAGGTCCCGAAGTCCACGTACAGCGCGACCGCGAAGAACGCCGGGTTGCCGGTCGTCGTGAGACCGGTGTCGAAGTAGCCCGTGCCGAAGCTGTAGAGGTTCGTCAAGGGGGCGGCGAAGTTGTCGAAGATAATCTCCACCTGCACGTCGAATCCCACGGGGCTGGCGGCCGGCTGGGTGACGTTCAACATCACCTGGAGGGCGGAGTCGCCCTGGACGAGGCCGCCCACGGCCGGCGAGGGGTCGACCGCCGAGTAGTTCGCGGCACAGAAGATGGCCCCGCAGCTCGCGAGGACCGCGTTGTTGGCGGAGGTCGAGTTCAGCCCGTTGCCCGACCCGGCCTGGACGCCGGCGGCGCCCGTGAGGCCCGTGATCAGGGCCTGGGAGACGGTCATGATCTGGGTGGACTGGACCACGGCGGTGGTGAAGCTCGACGGGGCGGTCACCGTCACGCTCGACTGCTGCGCGGGTCCCTGCACCGCGGTCGTACCGGCCGCCAGGGTCCAGCCCCCGGCCAAGGCCAGGATCGCGATCACGGTGGCGGCATAGACGGTCTTTCGAGGTAGTGGTTGTACCATGGAGCCCTCTCGAGCAACAGAGTGATGGGAAAGACTACGTATTAATACGTATCGAGGTCGAGATTTCCCGTCAGTAAGTTATTCGTCGCCCGACGGTTTCGTATAACTCATGGGGTGCCGGGCGGGACCCGAGACGATAGCATCATGAGTCTCCACATCCCTAGTGCCGACTGAGCGGTCGACATGCCAGGGGAGCCGGAACCGGGCGACGAGCCGCGGGTCTCCGTTTCCTTCCTTCGGAGTCTGCCCCTCTTCATCGCGTCGGGCCTCTTCTTCGTCTTCGGGGCGGTGGTCTACGTGTTCGATCCCCACTACGGCCCCGGCTCGTTCACCCTGTGGGCCCTGCTGCTGGTCCTCGGATTTGTCGCCGCCATCGGCGGCGTGGCCTCGTGGCTCTTGGTAGCCGAACCGGAGCCCCGGCCTCCGCCCCGCCCGAAGGGACGGCGATGGGAGTCCCCGGCCGAGACGGCCCCGGACCCCGAGCCCGGCGTCGTGCTGGATCGGGCCGAGTCGGGTCGCCCCGCGCCCGCGGTGCGCGAACGCGCGACGTCTCCCCGGTACGTCCCGCACCCTACGGAACTCGCCGGACAGATGCCCCCGCGATCCGGCCGCCGCCCGCTGGCCGACTGGGATGAAACGGATGCCACCGAAACCCCGGTCACCGGGGTCGGACCGGGGTATGCGTCCGCCAGCGAAGCGCTCCGAGACCTGGACGGCATCGAAGAGGAACTCGTGCCGCGTACCACGCGGGCCCGGCCGGCCCCGCTCTCCGGCTGAACGGCGCGGCGAGCGTTAAGAGCGCCCGGCGCGGTGGCGGGACGTGTCGCTCGCTCCCTTCGGGTCGATCGATCTGTCGGCGATCCGCTGGATGAGAACGGGAGACGCGCCGGAGGGGTTCACTGTCTCCGGCGAGACCGAGTCCGTCGCCCGGCTCCGCTGGCCGGCGGAGGGCTCCAGTCCGGCCTACGGCGAGACGGCCGATCGTTCGTGGGTGCTGGAACGGGGAGGGTTCCTGAATCCCCACCTGTTCCTCCGGACCGGGGTCGGGGCCCCACCGATCGCCAAAGTCTCGGTACGGGTCGGCTACCACCGGATCGAGTTCGTCGGCGGGACGACGTACCGCTTCCACCGCGCCAAGGG
>JASHXS010000171.1 GCA_030043405.1 Thermoplasmata archaeon
CACGGTCCACTCCGTGACGCCGGTGGAGATGGCGCCCCGGACCCTGAAGGCGTTGACCCTGATCGCCTACCACCAACCGATCCTCCAGAGCCACCTGGTCCGGATGATCGGGGACGTGGCGTACGAGGAGGTGCAGCACCTGCGGGGCCTCGGACTGGTCCACACGGAAACGTCCGCCTCGACGCTCGAGCTGACCACCACCCGCCGGTTCGCCGAGTACTTCGGGATCGCCTCGACCCGGCCGGAGGAGATCCGTCACTTCCTCGAGCAGAAGCTAGGCGTTCCCCCGTCGCCTCCCCTCGCCCCGGTCGGGGCCGAGGGTGAGCCGCCGGCGCCCACCCCCGCCGAGCCGACCGAGTCCGGGTCGGGGGATCCGGCGCCGGAAGAGCTCGCTCCGCCGACTCCCTGAACGGTCGAGCGGTCGCCGAGATCGATCCGTTAGAGCGCCCCGCAACGGGGGCAGCGCACGGGCTCCGCGGGCCGAGGCGCGCCACAGTACGGGCACAGGAAGGTCGCCCCGGACGGGGGGCTCGGAGTCCCACCCGTGGCCCCCGGCGGAGGAGCCGGATACGGGGCGTTCGTCCAACCGGGGGCCACGGCCTGAGGGGCCCCCCAGCCGGGCGGGGGCGGGGGTGGTGCCCGTCGGGGTCGGCCGAACGCGATGACCAGCGCCACCGCGGCGGCGACCGCTAGGCCGACGATGAGGAGCAGGACCGAGAGGGGGAACCCACCCCCCGAGCTGGTCGAGGGCAGGCCGGGGGTCGGGCCGGTGTAGACGTAGCCCGTGACGGTTGAGTTCCCCAGCGCCTCGAGGAATGGGCCCGCCGCGAGGCCGCCCCAGCCCGTGGTAGCGTCCCACCCGGGACCGGCGCTGAAGACAAAGTTCGCCCCGACCGTCACGTCGAAGAAGGGGTCGGCCGGCCCCGGGAAGGCCTGGAAAAAGCTCCCGACTCGATATAGGACGGGGTCGAGGTAGCCGTAGGTGGTGTTCGCGACCGCCGCCACATCGGCCAGCAGTCCGGCGAAGACGGGGGCCGCGATACTCGTACCGCCCAGGACGTCGAAGTAGAGGTTGCCCTCGGCGTCCGCCAGCACATAGGCGACGGTCTCGTTCGCGGGGAAGGCGAGGTCGGGTCCGGCCCGGCCGAGGAAGCTGGCCCCCTGGACGCCCGCGGCGGCGGCGATCGGAGGCTGGGCGGCGGAATGGAACTGCCACGGCGGCTCCGCCGTCACGGTGCTCAGGCCCCCTTCCGAACCGGCCCAGTTACCGGAATTGGCCGGTCCTTCGTTGAAGTACCACGTGACCATGCTCGAGATCCCGGTGATGTTGTGATCGTAGGTCACGTTGAGTGAACTCCCGTTCCACTCGCCCGCTGGTCCCCCGGCCAGTGTCAGGGTCACTCCGCCGATCGACATCGTGCCCGACGTGTTGAAGGCCGCCGTCGCCGGCCAGACCGGCCACTGGCCGTCGGGACCCCGACCCGTGTCGGCCGACGGAGCGTTGCCCTGGTCGCCGCTGGCCGCGACGACGGTCACCCCCATCGCCGCCGCTTGGACGAGCGCCGAGTTCCAGGCCGAGTCGTTGAGGTCAGGAAGTCCGAACGAGGCGCTGATCACGCCGAGGCGTACGCCGTCGGGATACGGGTAGTTCAACGCTGCCGCCAGATCCGCGGCGAAGGCGTCGGCGAGCTGTCCCACGTCCCCCGTGGTCGCACCGGCGGCGATGCTTCCCGCGAAGTAGAAGTTGTAGAGGGGCGCCCCGGGCGCGAGGCTCCCCGCCATTTCGAGGTCGAGCGAGTTCTCGAACTCGAAACCGGTGGTGTCATTCGCGGCCCCCAGGGACCCCGGAAGGGGAGGTGTGATCCCGTCGACGCTCACCGGGACGCCCGTCAGCGACGAGTGGGGCCACTGCGGGGCGGAACTGTTGTTGAGGTAGGTGTCGATCACGTTCGGGTCCCACGGGGGCAGGTTCGCGTTCGTGGTCGCGTTGTAGGAGCTCGCGAGAAGGGTCGCGACGGCGATGTCGGTCGGATAGCGGGCCGACGCGCCCACCGAGCCGCCCGGGAAAAGCTGGGTCGCCCCGTACGCCTGGGTGAAGTCGGACCCGATCAGCCACTGGTTCGAACCGTTCGCGATGTACTGGGAAGATCCGCGGAGCCCGGCCACCGGTTGGGGGGCCATCAAGGGGGTCGCCAGCTGGAGTTGGCCATCCGTCGCGTCGCTCAGTCCGCCGATGCCACTCACCAGGCCCGAAAGGCTGGCGGGGAGGGTGGGAGTTCCGAGGGCCGTATACAAGGGGATTCCGCGGTACGAACCGAAGGCCTCGAGCTGGACATCGAACAGACGGTCGACGGCCCCGGCCGGCACGAGGGCCGACACTGTCGCCCCCGACGGGCCCGCGTGCACTTGGGTGCCGCCCGCCGCTCCCAGGACATTGCGCACCTGGGCGACCTCGGCCGAAGGGGGGTCGAAGTCGGCCGCAAACTCCCCGGCCGTCAGGAAGTGGCGATACTCCGCGGAACCGGGATCCTGGAGGGCCGCGAGTAGCGCGTCGAGCGGGCCCGTATGCTGGTACGGGAGGGTCAGCACGAGCGAGACCTGGGTGCTCGAGGGCAACGGGTGCCCGACGGCGCCCACGGGCAGGGCGATCGCGTCGGTGACCAGCGCCAGCGTCGGGGCGTCCGCGGCGCGATTCGAGACCGGGAGCGCGCCGGCGGTGGGCAGGGCCAGCAGGACCGCGAAACCCAAGACGACGATCCCGTACCCCAGTCGACGACTCATGGCCCCGAAGCCAGCGGGGTGCCCCTAATGAGCCTCACTCCAACGACGCCATCGGCGGGCGCGGCGAGGCCCCGGAGCAACCTTTAGGGCGGGGATGCGCTCGGCGCGATCGATGCCTTCCCCGGAAGCGCCGGCGAGCGGCGCGTGCATCTTTTGTGAGATCGCCGCGCACCGCGCTCCGTCGTACACACTGTACGAAGACGCGGAGACGATCGCGTTCCTCGACCTCTTTCCCTTTACGCGTGGGCACTTCCTGGTGATCCCGAAGCGACACGGAGAACGGCTGACCGACCTCCCGGAGGGGGACCAGAATGCGCTCCTTCGCACCATCGACCGGATGTGCCGTCGGGTCGGGCGACTGGCGCCGGACTACAACCTCGCCCTCAACGCCGGCGTGGCGGCGGGCCAGATCGTCTTCCATGTCCACTTCCACATCATCCCCCGATACGGCGAGTCGAACCCGTTCCACCCCCGCCAGCGGACGGCCATCGAGGAGCAGGATGCGCGCGCGGTGGTCGCGGAGCTCGCCCCACCGTAGCTGATGGCAGCCTCCCTCCGGCCGCCCGCGGTCGCTGGCTCCTTCTACGAGGGGACGGGCGCCGCGCTCGCCCGGCAGGTCGAAGAGTGCTTCCGATCTTCCCGGGGCCCCGGCGACCTCCCGACCCGGCACCGCTCTCCGGATCGCCACGTCCGGGCCGCCGTGGTTCCGCATGCCGGCTACGCCTACTCGGGACCCATCGCGGCGCTCGCCTACACCGCCGTCGCTCATGAAAGGCCGCCCGCCTCGGTCCTCGTGCTCGGGGTGGACCACTACGGGGCGGGCCATGGACCGGCCCTCTCCGCTCGCGCGTGGCAGACTCCCCTGGGACCGACGGCCTGTGACGACCAGCTGGTCCGCGCGCTCGACCACTCGCCCCTCGAGATCGACGAGGGAGCCCAGTCTCGCGAACACTCCATCGAGGTGCAGCTGCCGTTCCTCGAGTATGTGCTGCCCAAACCCCGGTTCGTCGCCCTTCAGGTGCCGTTCGACTCGTTCGAACGACTCGAGCGCGTCGGCCGCGCCGTACGAGAAGCGGTCCAGGGCCGGGACGTCCTCCTGCTCGCGTCGACCGACTTCTCCCACTACGTGCCAGAAGAGACTGCCCGTCGGCTCGACCGGCTCGCGCTCGACGCCATCGAGGCGAGGGACGCCCGGCGGCTCTACGAGACCGTCGTACGCGAGGAGATCTCCATGTGCGGGATCGCTCCGACCACCGTGCTCCTGGCCGCGACCGCCGCCGAGCCGCTCGCAGCCCACCTGCTGCGCTGGGGCCACTCGGGAGAGGCGACCCCGATGTCCGAAGTGGTCGGCTACGCGTCCGTTCTCTTCGAGTCGGCAGGGGCGCTTCCGCCCTCCGTTAAATAGCGACGCCGACTCGGCGCCGCCGGCCCGCATGATCCTCTCCGACGCGAAGATCCGCGCTGAGATGGAGCGGGGCCGGATCGTCATTCGTCCATTCCGGGCGGACTGTCTCGGGACGAATTCCTACGACGTCCATCTCGGTCCGTACCTCGCCGTCTACCGGCACGGAGCGCTGGACGCGCGGAAGGCGAACCCGGTACGGGAATTCCGGATCCCCCCCGAGGGGTTCGTCCTCGTCCCCGGGCAGCTGTACCTCGGCGTGACGGAGGAGTACACCGAAACGCACGGCTTCGTACCGTTCCTCGAGGGAAAGTCGAGCGTCGGGCGACTTGGCATCGACATCCACTCGACGGCGGGAAAGGGCGACGAGGGGTTCTGCAATTACTGGACGCTCGAGATGAGCGTGAAGATCCCCGTCCGGATCTACGCGGGTATGCCAGTTGGGCAGCTCATCTACTTCGAGATCTCGGGCCGCGTCGAGCGGAGCTACTCGCGGAAGAGCTCGGCGAAGTACCGGCGCGTGTCCGCTCATCCGATGCCGTCCCGGATGCACCTCAACTTCGCGCGGGCCCGTCGGCCGCGCCGGATTGCTCAGAAGAAGTAGAACGCCGGCCGACCCGGGCGGGCCCGGTCGCGTCGCCCCTTCGGGTCCCGGTCCGCCGCTTCCTCTTCTCGGTACACGCCGACGGCCGTGAGCCCGAACCGGCGCAGGAGGTACGCCTCGGCCTCCCGCAACGTCTCGACCTCGTCGACCGGTGGAGGGGCGATGGGCCCTTCCGAGCGGATCGCCCCTCCGACCCGCTCCACGTACTTCGGGATCTCGGCGCGGTGCGCGGACTGTTCGGGGTGGTCCGCGACCCGGGCCATCACCTCTCGCACACCGACCATTTCGCGACGGTCGCCGCCTTCGCGGAGCCAAGCCTCGATCGTGCGTTTCCACGGGGCGGCAATGTAGAAGACGACCTCCCGAGTCGGCGGGCGTTCCTTCCCTTCGCCCGCCCGGAGTACTGCTCGCAGGTCCTCTTCTACGCGTTCGAGGTACGCCTCCCGAGCCTCGGCTTCGGGCGACACCGGGAAGGCGTCGGCGCTCGGCAACGCGAGGCCGGCCACCAGGTGGCCTCCTTCCCTCCCTTCCCCGAGGTCCTCGGCGAGGTGGGGGGTGATCGGCGAGAGGTACCGGTTCCATGCC
>JASHXS010000172.1 GCA_030043405.1 Thermoplasmata archaeon
CAGCGAAGTGCGAGTGGCTCCGGACGGAGGCTCACGTCGACGCCGCGATCGACCACCGTTCCGAGGACGTCGTCGCGCGCCTCGACGCCCTCTGTCCGGAGGGGGTCGACGTCTTCTTCGACAACGTGGGCGGACCTCTCCTGGACACCGTGCTGGCCCGCCTCAGAGACCGGGGCCGGGTCGTGCTCTGCGGGATCACATCCTGGTATCTCGCCAAGGAGCGGCCCCCGGGACCGTCCAGCTACACCAATCTCATCATGAAGAACGCCCGAATGGAGGGCCTGCTCGGCCGGGATTACATGGGCAGATCCGAGGAGGCCCGACCTGTCATCGAGGGGTGGCTCCGCTCGGGTCAACTGAAGTCGAAGGAGCAGGTCGCGGAGGGACTCGAGAACGCCCCGGAGACCCTCATCCGAATGTTCGAGGGCGCGAACGTCGGGAAGCAACTCCTGCGGGTCGCCGACCCATCGGCCTGAGCATGTCCCCGTCCGCGGGAGGATGCGAGGGTCGCGCGCGTTCCAGCAGGGTGCCGAGGAATCCCTCCGGCAGTTGTCGTCTCGGGCCGGTGGAAGGTGTAACCCTTTAACGTAGCTCCGGATAGTGTCTCTCGAGGTTCCCACCGGGACACCGTAGATGATGGCAGCGGAGGGTCGGAAGGTCTGGATCGATGGCCGGATGGTCGACTTCGCCGACGCGCACATCCACGTGCTGAATCACACCTTCCACTACGGGGTGGGGGTCTTCGAGGGGATCCGGGCGTACGAGACGAAGCAGGGTCCCGCGATCTTCCGACTCAGCGACCACGTCGCCCGGCTGATCACCTCCGCCCGCCTCTACCACATGCCCATTCCGTACACGGCCGAGCAGATCGAGCGCGCCGTCCTAGAGACCCAGGCGGCCAACGAGATCCTGCCGTCGTACATTCGCCCGATCGTCTACCGGGGCGAACCGTCGCTCGGCGTGAAGAACTCGACGGGAAAGGTCTCCCTGGCCATCGCGGCGATCCCGGCCAAGAAGTACCTCGGGGAGGGGTCGGAGGAGGGAGTGCGGGCGAAGATCTCGCCCTTCCGCAAGCCCCACTCGGACGCGCTCCCGACGTACTCCAAGGCCGCCGGCAACTACATCTCGAGCTACCTCGCCGGCGTCGACGCCCAGAAGGACGGGTACGAGGAGGCGATCCTGCTCGACCAGAACGGGTACGTGGCGGAGGGTTCCGGGGAGAACATCTTCCTGGTCCGCGACGAGAAGGTGTACACCCCGGGCCTCGAGTCCGACATCCTCCTCGGCATCACCCGGAAGTCCGTGCTCCAGATCGCGACGGACCTGGGGTATCCGGTCGTCGAGAAGCTGATCTCGGTCAACGAGCTCCTCACGGCGGACGAGGCGTTCTTCACCGGGACGTACGCGGAGATCGCGCCGATCAAGGAGGTCAGCCACTTCCCGATCGGCACGGAGACCCCCGGCCCGATCACGACCGAGATCCTCCGGGTCTTCCGGAAGGCAATCCGGGGCGAGGACCCGAAGTACACGCACTGGTTGACCGCGGTTCCGACCCTGGCCCGGGCCGTCCCCCGGGCGCGCAAGTAGGACGCGCCGTCGCGCTTACTCGTCTTCGTCGTCTGCCGGCGGCGGTGGCGCCGGCAACCGGTGCCGACAGCCGTGGGCATGGGGGTCGGGGCGCCAGACGAGCTCGATCCGGATCCCATCCGGGCCGCGCAGGTAGAGCGAGCGAGAGTCCTGACGCTCCTTCTCGCCGGTGATCACGACGCGGGCGCGGGCGACGCGGCTCCGGAGGCCCGTCCACTCGTTGACGCGGAGCGCCACGTGGTCGAGACCGTCCGGCTTCTCGCCCTCCTTGGCGTCGTGGAGGCCCAGCACCTGGTCCCCGAACAGGAGGTACGTGTGGTCGGTGCCTTCGCCCAGGATGTCCATCCCGAGCTGCTCCGTGAAGAATCGGGAGAGTTTCGCCCGGTTGGCCACGCGGAGGTCGACATGGTCGAACCCCGTGATGCCGAAATCGCGAGGCGGGGATTTCATGGGTCCACCGTCGGGGAGCTCACGGTCGAACGGGGCACGCACGTCCGCCTATAAGCCCGCACCCGAGCGGACTCCCGGCCGGCCCGGTCGCCGGGCCCGGCGCGCGCCGCGTGGCAGAGGATTAACTAGAGTGCGACCTTGGGTTGGGCCGTCCATGTCCGACCTGCGTGACTTTGAGGGCGAGATCGACCGCCTCCTGACCCGACTCGAAAAGCGGAGCGCGTACGCGGACATCATGGCCCAGAGCGCGCAGGGCCAGTCGGTACGGATGGACCGGCAGTCGACCCGTCCGGCCTCCGAGCCGAGATTCCAGGGCGCGGCCGTTCGGGTCTGGGCCGGCACCAAGTGGGTCGAGGCGGCGACGTCCGACCTCTCACCGGCGGGACTCGAGGTCGTCGCCGATTCCTTGGAGGGAGCGCTCGAGTCGGACGCGGTCCGGTCGGAACCGCCGGGGCCGTCCTCGACGACCGCGGCGACCTCCCTGACCGACCCGCCGCATCCGGTGTCCGAGCTGGGGGTCGAGGGGATGCTGAAGCTGGCCCGCGACGTGCGGGGATGGGTCACCCAGGTCCCGTCGATCCGCGACGCCATCGTGAACCTGGCCTGGACCGACGAACAGCGGCTCTTCGTCAACACGGTCGGCGCCCGGTGCTACCAGAGTGTGATGCGCGTACGCGGCACCGTAGCCGCGGTCGCGGTGGAGAACGGAAAGGTGGAGTTCGATTTCCTCTCAGAGGGCGGCGTCGGCGGGGTCGAACAACTCGACTTCCTGACCGAACCCCACGCGAAGGAGATCGCCGAGTCGGCGAGGGAGCTGCTGGCCGCCTCCACACCGCCGACAGGCGAGATGACGGTCCTCTTGGATCCGGGGGTCGCCGGGATTTTCGCCCACGAGTCGTTCGGCCACGGCACCGAGGCGGACCAATTCGTTCGGGACCGGTCGTATCTCAAACCCATCCTGGGAGAAGTCCTGGGACCGGAGTCGCTCACCATCGTCGACAACGGGGCCTACCCCGGCGGGTGGGGGACCATCTACTACGACGACGAGGGGAACCTGGGCCAGCGGACCGTACTGGTGGACAAAGGACGCTTCGTCGGGGCGCTGCACGACCGGGAGACGGCCGCCGCGCTGCACGCCAAACCGACGGGCAACACCCGTCGGGCGGACTTCGTCAGCCGTCCGTTCGTTCGGATGACGAATACTTACGTCGAGCCCGGGGACTGGTCGAAGGAAGAGCTCCTGAAGGAGGCCAAGAACGGCGTCCTGCTGGAGCACGCCACTTCCGGCATCGAGGACCCCCTCGGCGGTCAGATGCAGCTCAAGGTCAAGAAGGGACACCGGATCGAGAACGGGGAGGTCACCGGACTCGTGACGTCCATGGCGCTCTCGGGCCGCGTGCTGGACTTCCTTCGGGCGATCCGAGGGGTCAGCGACCAATCGGACTTCATCATCAGTCCCGGGTTCTGCGGGAAGGGTCACTCCGACATCTTGCCGGCCGGTACGGGGGGGCCATACCTCCTCTCGACCGCGGTGGTGGGGCCGGCATGACGCCCGACACGGCGCCGAACCCGCTCGCGCATCGCGTCGCGGAAGCTATCCGCACGCCAGCCCCGTGGGAAGTTTTCGCGGAACGGCTCCGCCGCTACGAGATCCACTTCAACGGCCGGGTGGTCGAAGTGCTCCGTGGCCCGCTCGTGGTCGAGGGGTACGGCGTCCGGCTCTTCCGGCCGAACGGCGAAGCGATCGGGACCGGCTTCCAGGCCTCCACCGACAGCACGCCATCCGGCATCGCTCAGGTCGTCAGTGACGCGGAGGCCATCGCCGCTCGATCGACCTTCCCGGCGAAGGCAGTCAATCTCCCCTCGGGGGCGGCCGCGAAGGCCGACTCCTCCCAGATCCTCGACACGAAGTTGTGGGCCGCTCCCATCCCCCGCATGGAGGAATACCTCCAGCAGCTCCTCGCGCCCTTCGATCGATTGAAGGACGTGGTGCCCAGCTTCGGGTCGACGCGGGCGACCTTGACCGAGACCTCGCTGGCGAACTCCTCCGGGCTGCGGACCCAGTACGCTCACACGACGATCACGATCGAGCTCGCCCTGAAGGCCTTCGGAGGGGCGGAGGGGGCGCCGCCCGGCGAGTACTGGGTGAACGACCAGGTACGTCGGCTGGATCCGGCCCATGCGGGCGATCGAGTGGCGGACTGGGCGCAGTTCGCGCAGGACGCGCGACGAGCGAAGGCACCTCCGACGGGCGAGCTGCCCGTCGTGCTGCCCGCCGAGGTCCTCGCGACCATCCTGCCCTCCGTCATGGGCTTCCGATTCTCCGGACTCTCCCGGCTGCGTCAGATCGCCCCGGAGGCGGGCTCGGCCGTCGCGGCGCCCGGCCTGACCGTCTACGACGACGGGACGATCCCGTGGGCGCCGAATTCGGCCCCGTACGACGACGAAGGGACCGCCACGGGACGCCGGACCCTCGTGAAGGATGGGGCCGCCAGCGAGCTGCTCTACGACCTCCTCCACGCCGGGGCCTTCAGCAGCCGCCCGACCGGAAACGGGCTCCGGGGTCTCACCTTCGGCACCCGGGACTGGATGCGGTTCGCTCACGATCCGGGCCTCGGCCCCACCACCCTCGATGTACCGGCCGGGTCCGGGGGTTCCGATGCGGAACTCGCGGAAGTGGCCGGCGACGGGATCTGGGTCCAGCAGTTGGGCTGGGCGAGCCCGGACGGACTCTCCGGCGCTTTCGGAGGCGAGGTGCGGATCGGGTACCGGATCCGAGGCGGCAAGCTGGCCGAACCGGTGCGCGGCGGGACCGTCGGCGGAGTCGTGCTGGCCCCGCCGGGAACCCCCTCGATGCTGTCGAGCGTCGCCGCCCTCGGGTCGAAGGTGGAGCTGTGTGACTCGCTCCGGAGCCCGACGATGCTGGTGAAGCCTCTGACGGTCGCGGGCGCCTAGGCGGGCCCTACTTCGGCAGGGCCAGCAGGATCGTCTTGCAGCTCGCGCAGCGCTGACCGGGCAGGTTCGCCGAGTACGTCCCGCCGAAGCCGGTGGGCACGAGCACCTCCAGCCCCTTCGGGCGGAAGCGGGACTCGGAGCGCTCGAGGGCCCATTCCAGGCCCGAGCCGTTGGTGGTGGTCACGAATCCGGCCTCCAGAGGACCTCCGCACGTCGCGCACTTCCCGTCGGGCATCAGCGATTACCGGCGGTCCCACTCCGAGGGGGTATCTTTGGTTTGTGGGGCCGCGTGGGGCCAACTCACCCGATTCCGGGGTGAGGGAGAAAATACCGACCCCGGCGGGACCGGGTATCCCGCCGGGGCCAAAACATCGTGATTACTCCGTCTCGTCCTGCTTGGATTCCTTGGTGCGAACGGTGCGCGTGAGCGAGATCTCGGCCGGGAGCAGCCAGCGCGGCCAGCCGGCCGCCTTCGCCGCCTCCCCTCGAGGCAGAGGGGCCATGGCAAGCAGCACGTCCCGGGGCGTGACGATCGGGGCGCCGCGGAGCGAGTCCACGAGCGAACCCATCGGAGGGGCGCGACCGCCTCGCAACATCAGACGACCTCACTGAGGTCCGGGGGGCGGAGCCAGGGCACTTCGAGGGCCCGGGGGTTGCGGTCCTCCTCGGGCTCGACCGAGACCGGTACGGTGCCGAAGGGCACCGGGAGGTCCGATCGGGGGAGGGCCACAGAAAGCTCGTCGATCCGGTTCGGAGGCTCTTCGGTCTCCCCGTCCAGGCGACTGACGACCGCGAAGTCGTCGGCCACCACGAGGGGGCAGGTGCCCGCGCCGCGGTGGTGGAAACCGTACGGGTGGCTCTCGTGAACCCCCCCGCAGGCATCGCACGAGTGGGTAACCCCGAGCATCGTTCCGATGCCCCCGAGGTATCCGCCACTCTCCCGCGCTCGCGTCATTTGCATAGACTCATGGGGCGAATCCGGGTTATAAACCTCGGGCATTATTTTGTACAAAATAATTCTAAGTAGTAGGGGAGGGCTACCGATGGGCAGTGGCGGGCCAAACCTACCTCCCCATCGAGATCCTCGACTACGTCCAGGGTCACGCCCCGCCAGAGGAGTCGCCGTTCGGCATCAGCCAGAAGGAACTGGCCCGAGCCCTGGGCTACCACCCATGCTCCATGTCGCGTCCGCTGGAGTCCCTGGTCGAAGATGGCCTTCTCGAAGCGAAGAGAAGGCTGGTCCGGGACGGTATTCGGAAGCAGCTGACCTATCGACTGACGGAGTCGGGTCGACTCAAGCTTCGCCGCGAGACAAGGGAAGTCCCAATCCTTTCGGGGGAGATACCGGCTCCGCCCCACCCATTCCTGGGGCGTCGGGAAGAGCTGTCGATTCTGCTCGAGTACATCCGGGGCGGGCAGGATGCAACGGTGCTCATCGATGGACCGCCCGGAATGGGGAAGACGGCGCTGGTCAGCCGCCATCTACGGGATACCAGACGCGGCCGAATCCCGTTCTGGTTCACCGTACGCTCTTCGAGTTCGCCCCGACAGTTCGTTACCGCCTTAGCCCACTCCCTGCAGTCCCTCGGCTCGCAGCAGCTGGCCTACTACTCGCAGCTGCCGAAGCCCCCCACCGCGAAGGAAGTAGCGGATCTGGCGCGACGGGCATTGAAAGATACCCAGTTGGTCGCCGTGGTTGACGACACGCACTTGGCGCCAGCCGAACTCCGTCGTTTCCTCCGCGAATTCGCGCAAGGACTGATGAAAGGCGACGGCCACCGACTCTACTTCATTTCACAAGAGGCGGCTCTCCCCGACATCCAGGACGCCCCGACCCACAGATTGACCGTCGGCGGCTTGGACCGTGTCTCGGCTCACGACTTGACCGACCGCGCCGGTGGTCTTTCCGATCGGTTCGAGACCATCTACCAGTCCACGATGGGTTCGCCTCTCCTGCTCAACCTCGCGGTGAGAAACCCGGATGTTGCGGGCCCAGTCTCCGCATTGCCGAGCGGTGTGCTTCGGCGGCTCCCGGAACACGAGCTACAAGCAGTCTTGCCGCTGGCAATCGCGAACGAACCCCTCCCGTTGAGCTTCCTGACCGAGGGGGGCGTACTCACCGCGCTGCGAATTCAGGAGCTCGGGAGAATGGGCATTCTCCACCCCACATTGCAGGGCCACGTCGAGGTCCTGCAGGTAGTCCGCGGGGCGATGCTCAACCAAGCGAGGCCCAGTCAGGAGCACGCCGCCCATCTTCGGCTCGCCTCGTACTATGGGCGGAGCCATCGCCCGGATTCCGTCCGCCTAAGGTTCGTCCACCTGGTAGAGGGAGAGGCATGGAAGTCGGCCCTGCAGCTCCTCGCCCAGAGCGAGAAAATCTTGCTCAGTCTCGGATACTCCGAGGCGCTGCGAAACGCGGTGCGGCACCTCTCAACCGCCCTCCCTCGAGGGCCCGCTAGAATTCGGGCATTGAACGCCGAAGTCAAACTTCTGCGACAGCATGCGAACTATGCTGAGGCCATTACCTTCCTTCGTCGTGCTATCGAGGAGTCGGGGCACGATCCCGGCCTTACGTGTCAGGCCCAACTGGCGATTGTCGACCTACTGCTCCGGCTTCGCCAGATCCCGGAAGCGGAAGCCGAGTTTGAGCGCGCGAAGCAGCATGGAGCGCTAAATCGGAGGATCCAAGCGTTCCTTCTACTCGCACAGGCGCGACT
This sequence comes from Thermoplasmata archaeon, assembly GCA_030043405.1. GTDB lineage: Archaea > Thermoplasmatota > Thermoplasmata > Lutacidiplasmatales > UBA184 > Lutacidiplasma. Next base: position 7,710 of record JASHXS010000172.1, read on the forward strand.
GACCGATGTCAAGGGCGCCAAGCGGGAGGCTGAAGATCAATTCCGTTCTGCCTTCGAGTACTCGCGTAAGAACCGCATCACCGACCTCGCGCTCGAGAGCATCGCGGCTTGGACGAATCTAGTCGAAGTCTACGCGGGGCGGCACGAAGAGTCCCTCAGGGTCATCGCGGAGGCGCTACCCGAGGCCAGAGCGGAAGGTCGAATGGACCTTGTGTTCAACCTGCTACTGGTTCGGTCTCGCGCCTACACTTTCACCGGTAGGATCGACCTCGCCGAGCAGGAAATGAACTCTGTCCGCTCTGAGGCCGAGTCGCTCGGTTACGTCAATCAGCTCGCGTACGCGCTCAGTGGCCTCACCGCACTTGCATCGCTCGACGGCCGCCTCGAAGCGGCAGCCAACTACGCCCGCCAGGCCATCGCCTTGGCCGAGCGTTTGGGAAACGACATGGTGCTTGGCCACACCCTGGGCCTGCTGTGCTCGGTCGAACTCAGGTCCGCCGACAGCTCCAAACAGCCGGAGATGATTTCCGACTCAATTCTGCATGGCGAGCGCAGCGTCGAGATCCTGGGACGACTGTCGCCTTCAGACTCCCTTGCATCCGCCCATGCCTACCTGGCGGAAGCTTACAATGCAAAGAAGGACAACGGAAAGGCACTCGAGCACTTCGGCACGGCGATGGCATTGGCCTATGAGTTGGGACTTGAGTGGATCAAGTCCTCCCTTAACCAAGAGCTGCCGAGCCTTGCGGCCGCTTTCGGTAGCCTGGTTCAAGCACCGACCACCGAGGCGGCGAAGACCTAGCCGCTCTGGTTAAGGTCGAGGGGTGAGCCTTGCCCACCCCTCGGGCAGTTTAGTACTGCTCGCGGGGCGTGATCGGGACAGTGGGGACGTACATCGCTCGGGGTCACCTCCAGTGCGCCCCCCCGGAAATCCGCCTATTTAAGCCCGTGAAAAATCAACCTCGAAAAACGGTCGGATATACGGTGCGCATGGACGCGCACTCATACACACAAATGCCAGAATTCTGATGTGAGCGGGGCCGCGAACGCTCACGCGTCTCCAACCCGCTCTCGCGGGTCGGGATGACACAGGGAAGCGCACCGACACCATAACATCTGCGTGCCCCCGACGGGGCCGCCCGCGGATGGGCAGGGGCCGCCGTGCCTATCGCGGGCGAGAAATCCGGACCTGATCCGCGGTCCAGTCGAACTTCAGACGGCGTCGCGGCTGCCACACCCGACGTCGGTCCCAGAGGGCCCCGACCAACAGGGGCAGACCGATGGAGGCTTCGACATGCGCCATCGACCGCGTCGCCGTCTTCGAGATCTTTCCCCACGACTGCGCCTCATCCAAGGTGCTGCCGGACAGGCCGCCCCAGTGGGGGACGTCGGTGGTGATCTGCAGGGCGTAGTAGTGACCCTCGCCTTCGCGACCGAAGGCGTAGTTCGCCATCACGATGCCGTCGTTGATCCAGTTCTTCGGGGTGCCGCCCCCGATATAGACGACCGCCGTCCGGGGCGACTGTCCCAGGATCTGGACCAGCTCGTAGTTGTCGCGGATCGAGTCGAGGATGAATCGGTCCGACCGTTTCCGGTTCGCCTGATAGTACAGCGTCAGTCCGATCCCGATCGAACTGTCGATGAGGGCGGGGGAGAACACGGGGATGCCGCGTCGGGCGGCCGTCGCCAGGATGGAATTGGGGTCGTCGAACCGTTCGCCCAGGAACTGCAGATACTCCCGGGAGGAGGCGGGTCGCCGGGGGAACTGTTCGGTGATCTTGCCGATCGCCCGGTCGGTGTCCTCGAACTTGAGCTCGTCGACGTACGTGTCGTAGATCCGGTCGAGGTACAGGTCCCTCAGCTGGACGTCGTCTGCGGTGGGCGTCCCCATCCAGTGACGTCCGCCGATGGTTTGGTACAGGTCCTGGTACATCACCGCCCCTGTGGTGGCGATGACGTCGACGAGGCCCCAGTCGACGAGGTCGCGGAGTACCTTCCGGAGCCCGGCGGCGATCAGAGGGCCGGAGAGCCCCAGGAGGATGGTGGGGCGCTTCGGGTCGGTGAGGGCGTTCTCCCAGACTTCGAGGCACCGGCCCAGGTTCCGCGCCTGGATCGAAGTCGTGCGGAATTGGTCGAGCAAGTCGCCGAGTCCCTTGCCGCGAGAGACGTCGACCGGGCGGACCGCCTTCTTCAGAAATGAGCGCCGTCGCGAGGCCACCGACCGAGACACGGGTCGCCCAACGCGGGGAGGCTCAAATAGCCGCCCGCGCGACGCCCTCGCTCGCCCTCGGCAGCCTCATAATCCTCATCCGGGTAGAACCGGGGGAGGTTCCGGGTGCCTTCCCTGCCGTCTCCGTTTCTCCGTGCGCTCGAGGGGCTGACGGAGAACTCGGGCCGCACCGTCGTGGTGGCCGGTCCGCCGCTGAGCGGCAAGTCGAAACTGCTGGAGGAGTTCCGAGCCCGGCTGGGCGAACGCGAGGCGAAGGTCGTCCAGTTGCGGGGGAGCTACCGGCTGCGGTCCGTCCCGTTCGGGGCGCTCGACGGCCTACAGGACCCCACCAAGTCGGGGGCGAGTGGAGGCGACGACTCGACCGGTGACGGCGACCTCGCGCCCCTCCCGGCGGCCGTCGTCCCCGTCCCCTTCCTGGGGGACAACCTGCCGCGGAGTCGGCGGGGGCGTACGGCGCGGCCCCGCTCCTCGTTCCTGGGGGCGCCGGCCCGCGGGCGCTCGGCCAACGAGGGCGATCCGGACGGCTACTGGCACCAGTTGCTGGAGGGATTCCGCGGGGACCACCCGATCCCGTTTGTGATCGTCATCGAAGACGCGACCCTGTTCGACGCGGACAGCCGGGAGTTCATCATCTCCCTCTCGCGCCGAGCTCGGTTCCGACCGTTCGTCATCGTACTGGCGCTCGACTCCTCCAACCCCGGGTACATCGCCTGGGAGGAGGGATTCCTGGGACGCGGGGACGTGGACTGGGTCCACATCTCGGAGCCGCTGCGCGATCCGCGCGAGGCCCATCGGCTCAAGGCGGTCTACGACGACCTCCCCGTGCTCAGCCAGCGGGTCGCCGGTTTCGTGGCGTTGCTGGGTGGCAGTGTCGGAGAGGTGGTCCTCTCCCGTGTGACTCGCCTCAGTTTCGCGCAGCTGGGCGAGGCGATGCTGCCGGCCGCCGGCGTGGGCCTGCTGAAGGTGACGGAGGGGAAGGTCACGATCCCGCACCTGCCCTGGGTTCCGCTCACCGGTGACATGATCCCGGAGACCCAGCGGAAGGAGATGCATCTCGAGATCGCCAATGCTCTCTCCGCGCTCTCGCCGGAACCGAACCTGGCCCGCCGGATCGAGGTCGCTCGGCACTACCTCGCCTGGATGCGGGGCCCGATGGCGCTTCGGAACCTGCTCGAGGCCGCCGAGCTTTCCCTCCAGTTGTTGGCGTTCGACAACGCGGAGGAACTCTTGTCGGAGGCGCTCGGTTGCACGGGCGCGGTCACCGCGAGCGAACGGCTGGGCGTGGAAGCCGAGTTGCGTCTCCTGCACGCACGGGCCCTCTTCTATGCCGGACGGGTGACCGAGGGCGAAGCCGAGCTGCGCGACGGCCTGACGAGCGCCTTCCAGGCGCACGTACCGCCCGACGAGATCGCCGAGTGGTTCGAGCCGCTGGTGCTGGCCATTCGCGCGGTGGGTCCGCGGCCGAGCCTCGCCTCGGTCCTTTCCGAGATCGCGGAACGGGCCCACGACGACCGGGCGCTGGAGATCGAGGTCCTGGTCGAGTCGCTGCTGGCCGAGTTCCACCAGGAGCGGAGGGATTTCGCCCGGGCCCGCGCCGAGTCCCATCGAGCGGCGCTCATCGGACGACGGCTGGTCGAGGGCCAATTGCAGGGCATGGCCCTGGTCGCCGTCGGGCTCTCGCGCATGGAGGGCACCGCGGAGGAGCAGGCGCAGGCCGCGCGCTTCCTTCGAGCGGCTCGACTGGTCCTTGGACGAGCTCGACGGTGGGAACTCGACTACATGGCCGAGGACCTCGAGGCCCGCCTCCTCGAGAACCGGGGGGAGGCCGCCGCGGCCCGTCAGATGCGGGAGCGCAGTGTGGCGACGGTCCAGCGCCAGAAACTCCTGCCGATCGAGCTGGCCCACCGGCTGGCCATCATCGAAGCGACCCTCGACGAGGGTACGACCCGCGGGGTGCAGGAGTCGCTAACCCGCGCGCGGAGCGTGGCCGAGACGCTGCACCTTCTCCCCCCGTCGCCCCTCCTGCTCCGGCTGTGGCTGGTCGAAGGCCGCGTGGCGGCAATGGAGGAGTCGAACGAGATCGCCCGGGAGCGCTGGCTCGCAGTGGCGGACGAGCCCGGCCCTTCCGGCCTCCCCCGTCCGCACGCGGAGGCTCTCGTCCGCCTCGCCTTGCTCGAGTTCGCCCGAAAGCGCCCGGACGACGCCGGACCGTTCGTCCAAATGCTCGAGAACCCGAGGGTGGTGGCGGCCCTGCCGACGGCGTGGCACGGGATCGTTCCCAACCTGGCGACCGTCGCCGGCGGGACAGACCACGGGGGGGGTCGGCTACCTCCCGCCGAATCCCCCGCCCGCCGCCGCGACCCCGAGCGCCGGGAACGCGCCCGGCGCTAGCCCGTAGAGGATCGTCACGATCCCGACGATCGTGAGCACGACGACCACGATCTTTCGCAGGGTCATCGGGTCCACGCGGACTCCCAGCCGGACGCCGAGGGCCACGTCCCACGCCGCCACGGTCACGAGGGCGGCAGAGCCCGCCACCAGGACGACGAGCCAGCCCCACTCGGAGACGAAGACCACCTCGAAGATCATGGTCGTGTCCAACATCTCGAGCAGGAAGATGGTTCCAAAGGTCACGGCGAAGACGGAGCCGGGCCGGGCCGCGCGGGCTTCCGCGGTCTCGGGCGGTTGCGAGTAGACCCAGGCGGCGTAGGCGAGCAGCACGACGCCCCCCGCGACCCGAAGCCAACCGATGCGGCCGGGCCCGAGCACGTCCGCCAGTACGGTCCCCACGGTGACGGCCACCACCGTCGACCCGACGAAGGCGAGCGCGCCGCCCGCGAACGTCGGCAGGGGCCGGGACCGGGCGGCGATCGCGATCAGCGCGAAGCTCGTCCGGTCGAACAGCTCGAGTCCCCCGACGACCCCGAAGACGATCAGGAACCCGGTGGCGACTCCGAGGTCGACCACGGGTGGGGTTCAGGCGAGGTGGCGCAAGAAATCGTCCATGGTCCGGTCGCAGTAGATGCAGGTCAGTACGACGGGCCGTCGGCGGCTCACCCGGAACTCGCTCTCGATCGGCTCGCCCTGGTTCGAGATACAGTTCGGGTTCGGGCACCGCACGACCCCGACGATCGTCTCCGGGAGGTCGACGACCCGCTTCTCCTGCACCTTGAAGTCCCGGATGATGGAGATGGTCGCGGTCGGCGCGATGAGCGCGATCGCGTTCACCTTCCGCGGGGAGAGCTCCATGTTCTCCACTTTGACGATGTCCTTCCAGCCGAGTTTCCCGGACCGGACGTGCAGGGCCACGCTCACGGTCGAGTCCTTGTCGAGTCCGCTCGCCCCGATGATCCGGAGCACATCCAGCGCGAGCCCGTTCCCGATGTGGTCGATCACGGTCCCGTTCTTGATCGCCGCGATCCGAAGGTCGTGCACGGGCTACTCCTTCGCGTCCGGGCTGCCGAGGATGGCGTCCAACAGGGCCATGCGCACGGGGACCCCCAGGAACGCCTGGCGGAAGTAGGCCGCGTGCGGGGTCCGGTCGACCTCGGCCGCCACTTCGCCCGCCCGGGGAAGCGGATGCATCACGACCAGCCGGGGCTTGGCCTCGCCCAGAATATGCGCGTCGATCCGGTAGGAGCCGGCGACCTTGCGGTACTCGCCCTCGTCCCCGAATCGCTCCTTCTGGATGCGGGTGACGTA
>JASHXS010000173.1 GCA_030043405.1 Thermoplasmata archaeon
CCGAGGATGGTCGTCCGCCCGCTGTTCGCGACTGCGCCGCAGGAGAAGTAGCTCGAGAACGAGCAGACCTTCGTCAGCGAGGAGTAGTAGAACTCGAGCGCCGCGAATACCGCCAGGAGGAAGCCGAGTACCCCCCCGAGCTCCAGCAGGGTTCGGTAGGTGCGGGCCCGCATGCCGACCCGCTAGATCTGGGCCAAGTCCGCGGAGACAGCATTCTGCGTCGCGGTAGACCAGTGGTACTGGCTCGACAGGGAAGCGACGGACTGGCCGGTGGCCTTCGTGAGGTAGGCCATGATCCAGTACGCCTGGGGACTGATGTAGCCCCACGCCGCGCCGCTCTCGGAGTGGACCTGGCTGGCGACCTGGCCGGCGCCCGCCCCACTGGAGGATGAGTAGGTCCAGGACGCGAGGTTCGCCGGATCGATGAGGGTGCTACCGCCGTGGATGTACTGACCGTTGATCGCGACGAACGGGATGCTACCACCCGAGTACGCCCCCACGTACGCCGACTCGTAGCAGGTCGAAGTACCTGGGAAGGTCCCGTCGACCCCGGAGAGGTCCTCCGTCACGATGAACGAGACGGTGTTGCTCTGGAGGGAGGCGTCCCCAAGGACCATTTCCGGAGTCCCCGCGTAGACGTCGCTTAAACTCGAGAAACTCGTGTAATTGCCTTGGACAGTACCAAATTCGCTGAGCGCCTTGTAGATCGCCCAGGAGCTGGCGGAGCAGTACGGGCACCAGCTGGCCCCGTAGAAGTAGAGCACCGGCTTCCCATTCTCCTGCCAGGGCGACATCGTCCCGGCCGCCCATCCGGGCCCGGGTTGGGTCGATAGGGCTGCGGCGGGGGGCAGGTACGGGCAGCCGAAGATCAACGCGCCGGCCAGACCGACAACCCCGGTAAAGATCAGACCGACGACTACACCACTGATGATGGTCGTCCGGAACACCTTGTTCCACTTGCGGGCGCTGCGGAAGAGGCCGTAGATGAGGAGCCCGACCGCGATGGCCAGGATCAGCGCCAGGTACGGGATGGTCGGGAGGATCAACCCCACCGGGGAGGGGGCCAGGTAGGCGATGAGCGCCCACATCCCGATGAGAGGCACAGCGAAGTACCCGATGCGGGCCAGCGTCCACTTACGGTCGGCTTCGTCCGCGAGCCGCTTGGCGGGCTTGGCCGGGGCCGACTCCTTGCGGTCCGCGCGGCCCTGCCGCTTCCGGTACAGGACCTGGAGCGCCCGGCCCGGGTCCGCTCCCTTGGCGGCCTGGAAGGCGACCTTCGGGTCATCGGCGATCTCGTCCCAGTCCCAGCCGCTCTTGCGGAGCAGCTCGACGCGGTCCCAGTCAACCATTCGATCTGGCGACGCCAGCGCTCCTTTTCCTCTTTACCCCTCAGGGGACCCGCGGCCGTCGGCCTTAAACCCGGGGCCCCCTCCCGGCCGCGATGCGGGTCACCTTCCTCGGGACGGCCGGCTCGTGGCCGACCAAGGATCGCTCCGCGAGTGCCATCGCGCTCGACACCGAACGGGAGCTGATCCTGCTCGACTGCGGCGAAGGGACGCAACGGCAGTTCTTCCAGTCGAGCGCCTCGTTCATGCGCGTCCGGCGAGTGTTCCTGACGCACTTCCACGGGGACCACTTTCTCGGGCTGCCCGGCCTCATCCAGAGCATGGGCCTCAACAACCGGTCCGAGCCGCTCGACATCTACGGACCTCCCGATGCGGAGGAGATGGTCGGGCGGGCGCTCCAGATGGGGTACTACACCCAGCGGTTCCCGATCACCGTGCACCCGCTCCACCCCGGGGACTCGGTCGAACTGGACGGATACACGGTCCGAACCGCCCGCGCCGAGCACCCGGTCCCCACCATCGCCTATCGGGTCGAGGAGGGCCCCAAACGGGGGCGCTTCGACGGAGATCTCGCGCGCTCGCTGGGGATCGAGGGGCGGGATTTCGCCCGGCTCGAGGCCGGAGAGCCCGTGCGGGTCCGGGACCGGGTCGTCCATCCCGGGGACGTGATGGGCCCGCCGCGCCCGGGCCGTTCGATCGTCTACTCGGGGGACACCGCTCCGAGCGACGACATTCGCCGGCTCGCCTCCCGGGCCACCCTGCTCATCCATGAGGCGACGGCCGCCCGGGCCATCGAGGAGGAGGCGAACGCCTGGGGCCACTCGTCCACCCGGCAGGCCGCGGAGTTGGCCCGCTCCGCGGAGGTCGGCACGCTGTACCTGACGCACTTCTCCTCGCGGTACAAGGAACTGGAGCCGCTCGAGGAGGAGGCCCGGATTGTCTTCCCCGGCAGTCATGCGGCGCGGGACCTCCTCGACCATTCGGTCCTCCAGACATGATCCGGGCCGACCTCGTCCTGCGGGACCTCGCGGAAGTGGCCACGCTCGCCCGTGGCCCCGTCCCGCGCGTCGGGGCCGCCGCCTCGGACCTCGGGACCCGCACGGGCGTCGCGGTGGCGGTGGCGGCGGGGCGGGTAGCCTGGATCGGGTCGGAGCGGGCCCTTCGGCGGGAGGTACGAGCTCGGCCCGGCGCGAAGGTCATCGAGGGCCAGCAAGGCACGCTCGTCCCCGGACTGGTGGACGCGCACTCCCACGTCCTCTTCGCCGGAGATCGCGCGTTCGAGATGCCGATGAAGGCGCAGGGTTGGAGCTATCCTGAGATCGCGCGCCGGGGGGGCGGCATCCTCGCCACGGTCCGGGCCACCCGACGCGCTCCACGCCGCCAGTTACTCCGGGGCAGCGCGGAACGACTCCACCGGATGGCCCTGGCCGGTTCGACCACGGTGGAGGTGAAGACCGGCTACGCCCTCTCGCCCCGCGGCGAGGTGGAGCTGCTCCGGAGGGTCCCGGAGCTCCGCGCCACCACGGGCCTTCGGCTGGTGCCGACGTTCCTCGGGGCCCACGCCGTGCCCCCCGAGGCCCGCGGCGACGCCGCCCGGTACGTCACGCGACTCATCCGCGAGGCGTTGCCCGTCGTCGCCCGGGAACGGCTGGCCGACTTCGTGGATGTCTTCTGCGAGCCCGGATATTTCTCCGTCGAGGATTCGGAGCGCCTGCTCCGGGCCGCGCTCTCGTTAGGACTGGG
>JASHXS010000174.1 GCA_030043405.1 Thermoplasmata archaeon
AGTCGTAACTTGTAGTCGAAGTACACCTTCGCGGCCCGCTGGATCCGGGGGTCCGCGGGGTCGACGTCGAAATCGGAGAGCACCAGGGCTCTCCAGTTGGTCGACAGGTACTTCGGATAGTACGTGAAGTCGATCCAGGCACGAAGGTCTTTGGGGGGGTGCGGCTCCCAGAACCCCTTCGGCCCCTGCTGGCGCAATTGTTCTGCGGCCCACCCCACGCGCGGAATGCGGGCGTGGGCGCGCCGCACCTCCGGGTCCGTGGCTGGCCGATCGAGCAGGTGCACGAGCGCTTGGTACCGGGCCACCGGCTGGCTCTCTTCCAGGAGCCACGAGATGACCTGCGAAGTTTCGGCACTCCCGCCAGACCGGCGGTCGCTCCTCGGCGCACGGCGTGCCATCCGTCAACTCCCGCGGGGACGGAATTACGCCGGCGAAACATTAGAGTTCGGGGTCCGGCGGGCGGGTCCCTGGCCAGGGAACGGTCGGTGCCCACTCGGGTAAGGGTCGGCCGTCCAACAGCGCCTCGAGTCGCGTGAGGAAGCCGGGGAGTCCGCGACCGAAGACTTGGGCCGTGCTCCGACGAAGCTGGCGGTGGGTCAGGACGAGACGCGTGCCCTCCGAGCTGGCCGTGAGCTCCCAGCGGATCACCGAGTGCTCTCCAGGAAAGTGGGGCGCATCCGGCTCGGTGTTCCACTCGTACTCGAAGAGGCGGGGTGGATCCCAGGCCAGGACCCGGCCCCCGCCCCGCACCTTTCCCGGACCCGTCACCATCTCGACCCGACCGCCGACGACGGGCTCGACCTTCGCCGTGGTGAGGTACCATTGGTGGATGAGCTCGGGGTCGGTCAGCGCTTGCCAAACGACCTCGGGCGGGTGGCGGAGGACGCGGCGGAAGGTCAGCGTCGTCAAGCCTTCGGCGCCGGACTCGCGTCGGTGCAGGCTGCGCGGAGCCCGATGCACCGGCCTCACGGACGGCGCGACCTCGCCTGCCGGCTCTTCGGGTCGGCCTTCCCGGAGTCGAGGAAGGCTTCCAACGAGTCCAGCTCGGCCTCCCAGAAGTTTCGGTACTTCGAGAGCCATGCATCGACCGGGGCCAACCCTTCCCACCGGAGGGCGTAGACCCGATGCCGGTCCTGCTTTCGGACGTGGACCAGGCCTGCCTCCCGGAGGATGCGCAAGTGACGGGACATCCCGGGCTGGCTGGTCGAGGGGAACGCGCGCCCGAGTTCGCCGGCCGCTCGCGGCTGGCGCGACAAGAGGTCCAGCACCTGCCGACGAGTGGGGTCGCTCAGTGCCTCAAAAGTGTCCATGGTCCCGGTTCCGCCGGGACATATCGCAGACCAGCTATTTAGTCAGCTCCTCGCCTGGTCGGAGGGGCGTTCCGGGGCCAGCCCGCACCACCGGTAGCGCCCCGACAACCGAGGGTTCAATCCATGCATATCCGTACACGGATATGTGGCCACCCGCTCCACCGCTCCGTGGACGGGAACGCGGGGTCTACTTTGAGGGGGGCTGCGTGGGTTCGCCCCCGTGCGGGCCGGCTGAAGGTGTCCGGGGGTCCGCGAGGGGAACCCGGCGGCCGACGAAGTAGACCGCCAGCAGGAATACGATGAAGGTCAGGACGACGGCCGAGCCGAGGGGCGTGAAGGGGGCGAGGAGCAATGGAAGGATGCCCATGAACCCGAACAGGCTGGCGAAAAACAGGGTCGTCCCCAGTTTGTCGCTGAAGCTGAAGGGCCGGGCCAGTCCCCCGGCCACTTCGAGATAGACGAGCATGGTCACACTGCTGATCACACTCTCGACCCCGACGTAGGTCGTGACGAGCTGGAAGTACTGCGGTCCGGAGAGAGGGCCGATCGCCGCGTGGAAGGGCGTTGGCGAATTGAGGATGAGGACCAGTGCCGTCAGGGTGAGGCCCGTGAACAGACCCATCACTGTCAGGGCCTGTTGATGAAGGACGCTCCCGCTGGACTCGGTCAACGCTCTGGCGGCCCAAGAAGGACTTCCCAAGATAAGTTGCGGTCGAGCGGAGCGGACCACCCCCGCCCGACCCGCCGAGGTGATGAGCCGGACCGGCTCGCTGAGACGGTGAGCGGGGAAACTGTCCGGTGCGCGTGGGCCACATCCGGCGCTCCCGAGATGGGACCCTACCACGACCGAGAGTGGGGTGTCCCGGTCCACGACGACCGCAAGCACTTCGAGTTCCTCGTCCTCGAGGGAGCGCAGGCGGGCCTGAGCTGGGCGACGATCCTGCAGCGGCGGAACGGCTACCGCGCGGCGTTCGCGGACTTCGACCCGGTCCAGGTCGCACGATTCTCCCCCTCGCGGGAGCAACGGCTGCTTCGGGACCCCGCTATCATACGGAACCGGCGGAAGATTGCGTCGGTCGCTCGGAACGCCCGGGCGTTTCTGGCCGTTCAGGAGGAGTTCGGGAGTTTCGACGCCTACGCCTGGGGATTCGTGGGCGGAGCACCGCGACAGAATCGCTGGAGGAAGGTCGGTGAGGTGCCGGCCACCTCCCCTGAGTCGGACGCCTTCAGCCGAGACCTGAAGCGACGGGGGTTCAGTTTCGTCGGCTCGACGATCATCTATGCCCACATGCAGGCGGTCGGCATGGTCAACGATCACCTGGTGGGTTGCTTTCGACATGCTCAGGTCCGGGCGCTCGCCCCCTAGGCGGAGGTCGGGCCCACCGACTCGGGGACGACGGCCACGCCACCCGCGGCCGTCCAGGTGAAGACCTGGGCGGAGTTTGGTCCGCCACGCAGCGGAAGGGCGTCTGTTACGACGTGGGGCGACAGATGGCCGGGCGTAGCTGGCGCCCGGACTTTGATCGGGCCATCATCCGCCGTGAGCTGACCATCATCCACGACGACCTCCACTGCAACGCGGTCCACCTCCAGGGATTCGACCTCGGCCGGCTCGAGCAGGCGGCGACGGACGCGCTGGACCTCGGGCTCGAGGTTTGGTTCTCCCCCGAACGGTGGGATGCTCGCGCCGCCGCTACGCTCGACTACGTCGCCCGCGCTTCGGTGGTGGCCGAGACCCTGCGAAAGACCCATGGGGATCGGATCGTGTTCAGCGTCGGTACCGAACTCTCGCTGTTCATGCGAGGGATTCTGCCGGGTCGGACCCTCCTCCGCCGCCTCCGACCGAAGACGATGCTCCCCGCGATCCGGAGCCGCCGGTATCTTCCTCCCCTTCGGGACTTTCTCCTCAAGGCCGCCACGGCCACGCGAGCGAATTTCCGCGGGCCGATCACCTACGCCTCCCTCTTGTTCGAGGAGGTCGACTGGTCGCTCTTCGACTTTGTCGGCGCCGACCTCTACCGCGGGGGACCGAACCCGGACCAATACGTTCCTCGAATCCGACGGCTGAAGGAGTTCGGGAAGCCGCTCATCAACCTCGAGGTCGGGTGCTGCACCTTCCGGGGCGCCGCGGAGCTCGGCGGGCGCGGGTGGCAGGTCGTCGATTGGCGAGCCCGTCCTCCCCGGCTCACCGGCGAGTACGCCTACGACCAATCCGAGCAGGCGCGCGAGCTGGGCGACCTGCTCGAGGTCAACGACCGGGAGGGCGTGGACGGGGTCTTCGTGTTCACCTTCGTACAGCCGCCCCCCGAGATGTCGAGGCGGGAGCGGCAACACGTGGCCCGCGCCACGTTCGACCCCGACCTGGTCAGCTACAGTCTGGTGAAATCCTACATGGACGGCCGGTCCGGCGCCGCCTATCCGGGTCTCCCCTGGGAGCCCAAGCAGTCGTTCCGCGTCGTCGCGGACTACTACCTACACCACTGAGGGGTTCACTGGGTCAGCCGTCGGAACAGCTCGGCCGGGAAGGTTTCGACTGCTCGTTGGACCCGGGCCGTGGGGACACCGGCGCCCAGCGCGATCCGACGCGCGTGTTCGAGCGGGATCAGCTGCTCGGGGGCGTGAGCATCTGAATCCACCACCAATTCGGCCCCCGCTTGGAGGGCGAGCGCCGCCACATGTCCGTTGCTCAGGGAGTGGCCAGTCCGCCCGGAGATTTCGAGCGCCACGGAGTTGTCCCGCGCCAGTTGGGCATCCTTCGGGTCCAGCAGGCCGGGGTGCGCGAGGACGTCGATCGCGCCCGACTCGATCGCGGCGTGGTTCGTGCCCGGCGGGACGACCTCCACAATCGACTCGCCATGGACGATCACGATCTCGGCCCCCGCCTTCCGGGCCGCCCGCGCCACCGTCCCGATGCGGGCAGGAGGGAGCTTCGTCAGCTCCACCCCCACGATCGGGCGAAAGTCCTGGCCCTCCCACGCCTCGGCCTCCGCCCGGAGGTGGTCCAACAACGGTCGGGGATCCTCCAGCGCCAAGTGGTCCGTCAGGGCGAGGGCGCGGTGTTCTAGCGACTCAGCCTGGATCCACATGTCGGTCGCCGAGGTCTCGCCATCAGTCAGGTACGAGTGGGAGTGGAAGTCGATCCGTCGGCGGGGCTCCCTCGACGCCTCGGACGTCTTCCCCATGCCGAGTGGGACCCGGAGTGGCGGATAGCCTTGGCTGCCGGGGCGCCACCCACCGGTCGGCTACCTCGCAACTTATCGACCGCGGAGGGCTGGCGGGCGCATGCCGACGCAGCGGGTTCGCTACGAATTCACCGTCGATCTGCCGGCCTCGCGAGCGGCCGCGTACCGCTGGGCGACCGACTTCCGGCCGAGCGATTTCAAGATGATGGAGCTCGGCGGCCGCCGGGCCGTGCGATCGCTCGCCCCCGGTCTCGTCCTCCTCACCGACTCCTTCGTACGCGACCCGTTCAACGTGCAGCGCGGCCGCCGGACGGTGAAGACGAAGCTGGTCCATCTCGACCCCACTCGGTGGCGGTGGACCTCGACCCATCTCTCCGGGCCGGCGAAGCACTCGCAATTCTTCTACGAGATCCAACCCCGTGGCGCGAACCGCTCGACCCTACGTTTCACGGGGATCCAGGTCGAACGGGTGAGCCGGGCCCCCGGTCGGGCCGCCCTCTCCCGTCGGGCCCGCGCCCTCCGGACCGAGGACTCGCAGCTCTGGAAGCGTCTGGCGGAAGGGATGCGCGCCGACTTGAGCGCCGGGCGCCGCTAGCGGGTCGACCGCCGAGCGCGCCGGGCGGCGCGCGGTCTCGCCGGTCGCTTCTTCTTCGGGTGCGCCGGGTACGGGTCCTTCAACACGTCCACCGGACCGCCCCGAAGGGTCGATTCCTGGACGAGCACCTCCTTGGGCGCGCCGACGAGCCAGAACACGTTTCCGTCCGGGTCCTCGAACTTCGCCATCCCTCCCCATCGGTTTCGTTGGAGCGGCTCCACGAAATGGACCCCCGCGGCCTCCATCTTCCGGACTTGATCCTCGATCTCGTCCGTGATGAACGCCACCCCGGTGTTCCCGGGCTCGACGGACGCGAAGCCTTCGCACAGATGGAGCAGGTACCTTTCGCCGGGCGGGGCGACCAGCAACGCATGGCTCCCGGGAGGGCCCACCGTGTGACGCGAGAACCCCATCTTCTCCTCCCACCATCGGGCGCTCCGCTGCGCGTCCGTCACGACCACCGCGATATCGCAAAGCGCGAGCATGTTCAGCCGACCGGCCGAAGCCGGGGGCGACTATAATCGGCTGGGAGGGGGGATGAAACTCCCCCGGAGGCCGCGAGACTTCCGCCCGGTGCCCACGGGGCCACCGGAGCCCGGGCCGGGGGGTTTATCGTGACCCTGACGCTCGCTCGGCGGAGCGATGGCGATGCCACCCGCCCCGTCGGCGCTGGGCGTCCCCACCCCGCGACGGGCGGAAGGTCCGTCGCCGTGCCCGTCGTGCGGCGCCCCTCTACGCTCGTTCAACTATCGATGCCGGCGGTGCGGCACGGTCGTGGACCTGGCCGTCGCGCGGCGCCTGCTTCGAATCCGGAACGCGCTCCTCCTCGGTTTGATCGGGGCGCTGCTGCTGGAGGCCACGTTCTATGGGCTGCGAGACGGCGACCTGGTCTGGACCCTCGGCCTCACGGGGGGCCTGTTGGCCCTATTGGGAGCTTCGACCGCCCTTCGGCGTCCCCGCGGGCACGCCAGATGGGGCACCCTTCCGCCCTAGCCCGGGACCGGTCGTGGAGCCTTCGGGACCGGCCCGAAAAACTCGAGCCAGTTTCCGTCCGGGTCCCGGGTGTAGACCAGGTTCTCGTGCGGCTCCCGGATCCGGGCGACGATGGGCAGCCGTCGACGCCGCAACTCCCGTTCCCACCCCTCCACATCGGAGACTCGGAACCCGAGATGGTCGAACTCCGTCCCGCGTCGGATCGGCTCGTAGTACGGGTTGGACGGCGGGTAGTAGTTCAGCTCCACCCGCTGGGCCGCCCCGGGAAAGATGAGGTGGACCCACCGGCCGCCGTGTCCCATCTGCCCCCGGCGATGCACCCGGAACCCCAGCTTCCGGTAGAACCGGAGCGACCGGTCGAGGTTGCGCAC
>JASHXS010000175.1 GCA_030043405.1 Thermoplasmata archaeon
CTCGGTTCGTCGGCGCAAGGCGTCGCACCGGGGGTCGCGAGCGGATTCCTCGAGGCCATCCACGTCGTCTTCCTGATCTCGGCCGGCCTCATCCTGGTCGCCCTGATCCCTTCCCTCCTGCGGGAGACCGGGCCGGCACCGGCGCCGCGGGTGGCGGCCGAGGTCGACGACTGAGCCGCAGTGGGCCGCTAGATCCCGAAGCTCCGCCGCGCGGCCCAGATGCGGGGCACATCGTACCCCATTACGTCGGGGTTCCGACCCTCCCGGACGGCCGTCCAGTAGGTCACGAACTGCAGCGGGATGATCTGGACGGCCGGTGAGAGGAAGGGCGGGACCGACGGCACGGGATGTTCCCCGGGTTGGGCCGGTGCGTCGATCGGGGCCAGGACGGCGGATCGTGCCCCGGCGAGGGCGGCGGCGACCGCGGCGTGGCGTGAACGGGCGAGGTCGAACGCCTCGGTCGCCAGCGACACTACGGCCGTGGACTCGTCGACTGACGGAAGGGTCCCGTGGAGGAACTCCTCGACGCCGGCCGTCGCGACGAACCGGCCGGCCCCTTCCCGGAGCTTGAGGGCGGCTTCCCGCGCCGTCACCTCCGCCGCACCGGAACCCAGGAGCAGCCATCGGGTCCGGTCGGCGAGCGCCTCCGCCATCGCCCGCCACTCCTCCTCCCGGTCGACCAGGGCCGACGCGACGCGGTGGAGTTCGAGGAGTTCCTCCGGACCCGCGTTCGCCCACGCAACGCAGAGCGCGTAGGCGGCGACGAGTGCGGTCGTGAAGCTGACCGTGTGGGTCCAGGCCCGTTCTTCGGAGCCCTGCGTGGCAAGGGTATGCTCGGCCAGAGCGCCGGACGGGGAGTGCGGCGAACCCGTGATCAGGATCTGGCGGACCTGGGCGGCCGCCAGGGCTTCCTGGGCTTGCAGGGTGAGGGCCGTCTCGCCGGAGGCGCTGAAGACGACGGCGCACCGGGCGGCCGCGATGAGCTCGGGTTCGAGCAGGAGGTCGAAGGACGGGACGGCGCGGACCAGCGCGTGGGGGCCCAGCATCGCCCGGGCGGCGACCGCCCCACCCAGGGCGGCGTGGAACGAGGTACCCTGCCCCACGAACAGTAAGGGTCGGTCGGGCGAGGGGGTCGGGATCGCACGGGCCCCGACCCAGGCGGATTCCGCGGTCCGCCGGATCGCCTCGGGTTGAGCGAGGATCATGTCGTGGAGGAAGTACGGGTGGGCGGTCCGCCCGTAAGGTGGATGCGGGTCGTCCACCGCCGGGAGCCGGGTGGGGTCGGGCCGCCGCGGGGGGGACACGCGGGGCGGAGACTCCGAGCTCCTTTAGGTCGACGGGCTCGGCCGGCTATTGGGCCATCCGGGGGTACAGCCGAGCCTCGACGAGGATCAGCACGATCGTCACGCCGAGGAGCACCGAAAGGTCCACCCAGAGCGGGAAAAGCCCGCCGGGGACGGGGAGCATCAGATTCCGCAGTGCGTCCACGAGGTAGGTCAGTGGGTTGGCGAGCGCGAACGGTCGTAGCCACGCCGGCATGATTGCGAGGGGATAGATCGCGTTGCTCGCGAAGAAGAGCGGCATCGTGAGCAGCTGCCCGATCCCGAGGAAACGCTCCTGGGTCCGCACCAGGCTGGCGATGATCATCGAGAGGGTCGAGAAGAGCGCCGAACCGAGAATGATCGTCACGACGAGTCCGGCGAGCGCCAGCGGGCTGAAGTTCAGTGCGACCCCGAGGGCGAGGGCCAGCAGGACCACGATCAGGGCCTGCGACAGACCCCGGATGCTGGCCGAGAGCGCCCGGGCGCCCACCAGCACCGTGCGGGGCGCTGGGCTCACCAGGAACTTCGTGATGATGCCGAGTTCGCGCTCCCGGATCGAGGCGATCCCGTAGAAGATCGCGATGAACAGGACGCTCTGGGCTAGGATGCCGGGCGTCAGGAATTGCAGGTAGGTGTACGAGCCCGTAGGGATGGCGTGGATCGTGGAGAAGACCCCTCCAAAGATCACGAGCCAGAGCGCCGGCTGGACAGCCCGCAAGAGCAGCTCGGAGGGGTCGTGGGCTAGCTTCCGCGCTTCCAGACCAACGACCGCGACGCCCTGGGTCAGGGCGGCGCGGAGCCGGTCGAACCCGACCGGGAGGTCGGCCCGACTCGGGAACTCATTCGAGACGGACGGCGACACGCCGCAACCTCCCGGCTTCCCGATACCCTCCGCCGAGCTCCACCTCTTCCCCCGCGTAGTGGGCGAAGACGTCCTCGAGGGTGGCATTCGGCTGACCGAGCTGCGTCTTCAGGTCGGCGGGGCGACCCAAGGCGACCACATGCCCGCGGTGGAGCACGGCGACCCGCTCGCAGAGTTGGTCGGCCTCCTCCATGTAGTGGGTGGTGAGCACCACCGACGTGCCGAACTCCCGTCGGAGCCGCCCGATCTGCTCCCAGACGGCGTCCCGGGCGAGGGGGTCGAGCCCGACGGTCGGCTCGTCCAGGAACAGGAGTTCGGGTCGGTGGAGGAGCGCCTGGGCGATCTCCAGACGTCGGATCATGCCGCCCGAGTAGTTTCGAACCAGCTCGTCGCGCACCCCGGTGAGCCCCATGAACTCGAGGGCGCTGTCAATCCGGCTCTGACGCTCCTCGGCGGGGATCAGATACAGACGGGCGAACACCCAGAGGTTCTCATACCCGGTCAGCTGAGCGTCGGAAGAGATCAGCTGTGGCACGTAGCCGATGTTCCGGCGGACCGCCGACGGCTGGCGCACGATATCGAAGCCGGCGACGGTGGCGGTGCCGCTGGAGGGGGCGAGCAGGGTGGTGAGCATCTTGATGGTCGTCGTCTTGCCGGCCCCATTCGGACCGATCAGCCCGAAGACCTCGCCCGCCTCGACCGACAGGTCCAGCGGGTGGACCGCCGTCAGCGTACCGAAGCGGCGGGTCAGTGATTGCGTCCGTAAGACGGGCGGTACAGGCGTCGGCGACACGATTGATGCCCCGCGAACCGGCGGAGGTAGATGAGCACCCGGTTGGTGCGGCGGTCGGAACGCGCGAGGGGCTTGACCCGCAGCCCCGGCTACGAGCGGAACGGTCCTGCCTTCAGGCAGCCGAGACGAAGTCGCAGCCCCCGCTGGACGGCGAACGGAGCTTCCGTCTCAACTCTGCCCCGAGGGCAATAGGTTCGAGCGCTGGGAAGCGCCACTCGAGAAGCGGGCCTCGAAAAGCAACCGTCAACTGCGGTAAGCGCCAGCTCGACTCGAAGGAGTGCCGGTTCTCGGCCAGCGCCCCTCTTGAATCAAGGGACCCCTTCTACAAACTATGGGCTCTCTCGGAGTTCATGATGGATTCCGAGGGTGGCCTCCGCGCTCGACGAATCTCGTGCCTGTGCGGAGTTCTCACGCCGACTCCACCTCCGGCTCGCCTGTAAAAGCAGCATCGATCGAAACCAGCCTCGCTCCGTGATGTCTTGCGGTCGCCAGGACGATTCCATCCGATAGGCTCGCAGACTTAGTCCGTTTTCTCAACCGGCACCGGAGGATCCCGGCCTCGACCGCGAGGTCGCCGGTGATGTCCTCCACAGTACTCGCTTTCCGAATGCTACTGATGGTCACGGGAATCGAAGACTCTAGTCCCTGCGAAGCCAGCTTGGCCGACAACTCTCCGAGGCTGATGGCGGACGTCAGGACCTGGACGCCGGACGGATCGAGATAGCGGCGCTTCAGGCGAGCACCGACCGAGCTCCCTTGGAGGACCTCCCACCAGGCCCAGGTGTCGAAGAGGACCCTAGATGCGGTCACGCCACAATCCCTCCTTGCGGCGATCGAACGCCCCCCTTGCACGGCCGGCGAGCAGGCCGAAGGGTTCGGGGACCTCAACGAAGACCTTCGCGCGGACGGGGACGCCCTCGCGGATGTTCGCCCGCTTGGCGGCTTTGGACGGGATGATCACTGCGAGGCTGTTTCCCATCCTACGGACTTCTCCGACGACCTCGACCTCCTCCATGTATTACTGGAGTGTATTACTTGTATTTGAGACAGCGGCCCCCTTCGAGCGATGATCGATGATCATGGCGGTCGCCCCTTCGTTCGCCCCTCCGCCGTGCCCGGCGATAGCCCGGGCCGGATACGAACCTAGCCCCGAGCGGATTCGAACCGCTGGCCCGACCGTAGGTCGCCCCGACCCTCTCATATAGCCGAAAGTATGTTTCATACTCTATGAAGCTGGTCCAGGCAAGGATTCCCGAAGCCGAGTTCGAGCTGCTCCGGCGACAGGCAAAGTCGGAACGGACGACGATGCAGGAGTGGGTCCGCCGGGCGATTCGCGAGAGGCTCCTGCCCGACGAGGTCGACCCGAGCGACCCGATCTTCTCCGCGTTCCCGCTGGTGCGTGGGAAGGGC
>JASHXS010000176.1 GCA_030043405.1 Thermoplasmata archaeon
GCCGCCGGGTTCGTCGCGACCATGTTCGGGAGTGCCGCCCTCGTCCAGCTCGTGCTGGGGCAGGTGCGAGACCGCCGGGCACTGCTGGTGGGGCTTCCGATCCTCCTAGCGGGGCTCGCCGTCTTCGTCACCTCCGACCTAATCCGGTCGGCGCCGGTCCTGGTATTGGGAGCCGCCATCCTCGGGATCGGGGTGGGACTCGCCTACATGGGGAGTGTGACCCTGATCGATCGGATCTCCCCGGCCGGGCGACGTCCGGAGATCCTCTCCGGGTTCTACCTGGGCGGATATCTGGCCCTCGCCGTGCCTACCATCGGAGTCGCTGAGAGCGCGGAGTTCCTTGGGCTGGGGACGGCCGGACTCCTGTTCGGAGCCAGCCTCGGGGTCGTGGTGGGGGGGCTGTTCCTCGTGCTCCGGCACACCCCGACCCCGGCGGGGGGCGAAGGGAGAGCCCGAGCGCCACCGCGACCCCCGGCACCGGATTGACGATCGCCGGCACCGACGGTTATGTGGCCGTCCCCGCTCCCCGTTCTATGGCTGGCACCAATGACCGCGGCACGTTGCCTGTATCCGGGGGCGAGCTCTACTACGAGCGGGCGGGCGAGGGTCCCGCTCTGGTACTGGTCCACTCGGCGTTCCTGGACTCCCGCATGTGGGACCCCCAGATGTCGACC
Organism: Thermoplasmata archaeon; assembly: GCA_030043405.1. GTDB lineage: Archaea > Thermoplasmatota > Thermoplasmata > Lutacidiplasmatales > UBA184 > Lutacidiplasma. The sequence goes on from JASHXS010000176.1 coordinate 675, forward strand.
TTCACTCGTCACCACACCGTGATCCGGTACGATGTTCGGGGGCACGGCAAGTCGACCGGCACGGAAGGGCGTGTGCCGGCCGTGGACGACCTGACGGCGTTGCTCAACCACCTCGAGGTGCGCCAGGCATTCATCATCGGGAACTCGAATGGCGGAAGGATCGCGTGCGAGTTCGCCGCGGGATTCCCGGACCGGACCCGCGGGATCGTCTTGGCGGCGAGCGGGCCCCACGACTTCGAGCCCACGAAGGAAGAGGAAGCGCGGTTTATGGACGCCTTTCCGGACGGCGAAGGGGTGCTCGTCGAGCACATCAAGGCCGGGCGCCGCGAAGCGGCCTTGGAGATGATCCTCCAGCTGTGGGCACCCATGGTCCCGGACTCCCAACGCGCCTGGGTCCAGGGGATCGCGCGCGACAACTACGACGCGCTCGTGCACTTCCTGAACACCGAGGGCGAAGGGCCGAAGACCCCGTACCCGGTCGCGGCTCGCCTCGAGAAGGGCGGGACGCCCATCCTGGCGCTGGGCGGGGCCCATGACATGCCGGCCCTGAACATGATGCTCGGCCGGTTCGCCCAGCAGACCCCGAGCGCCCACTACGTCGAGCTGCCGAACGGCGACCACACGATGAGCCTCTCGAGCCGGGCCGAGTTCGAGACCAACGTGCTCGAATTCCTGGCGGCGGTCGAAGGCGGCGGGCCGTGGCCGCCCCCCCGGAACTAGGGTCCGGTCGGAGCCGGTGCTCCGGAAGGGGGACGGCCCCGGTGCGACGGTCGCTCGTTCGGGGGTAGGAACGTGAACATCCGATTGGCCGGGCGGTAGGCGCTGGGCGCCGCCACCAACCGGTGGGTCCCCACGGTGGCCGTCGACTCCGGGATGGGGATGAAGGCCTCCTCCTCGAATCCCGCGAGGTGGAACCACTCCCGGATGCTCGGAGTGAGGTCGGGCGGGAACCGCCCCCGGGTCCAGACCACGCGCGCCCCCGAAGCACAGAGCGTGGGCAGCGAGCGGATCGTGTGACGGACGTCGGCATCTGAGATGTTTCCAAAGACCCCGCACACGAGCGCGATCTGCACGGGAACGATCGAGGCGTAAGTATCCGTGAGGGCGGCGTCGTCGGTCACGAACTCGACCCCGTTCAGACCCAGGCGACCCACCTCCGCCCGACCATCTAAGGTCAGCTCCTCCGAAACATCGACCAGCCGGGCCCGCACGTCGCCGCGGCGGGGATGGTCGATCAGGGCTCCCAGGAGATCCCGACCGTCGCCACAGCACATGCTCAGGATCCGGAGGGTGCCGGGCGGTGCCAAGTCCATCGCCCGACGGATCTCGGAACGCACCGCCCCGAGCCGGCGGGCTTGGTGGGAATCTCGCGCATAGGCGCGATGCCACTCCACCCACTCCTCGGCCACCGGGACCAACCACCGGTCGCCTCGCTAAATCGGTTCGTGTCGCGCGCCCCTTCCTGGCCAGCCACGTCGTCCGGTGGATGAGCCGCCCGGACCGCCACGGGGCGCCGGCCGGACCGATCACCCGGCGCACCGGAGCCGCAATTTGCGTGCGGCGGCAGACTCCGGGGCCGATTCGGCTCCTTCCTCCAAGTAGGGGATCCGGTCAGGCGCAGGAAGATGCCGGCGTCGCCCGACCCGAACGAGTGGGGAGGCGTCATGACCCCGACCCGATTCGCCCGGCGACATGAGGGCCCCCTCCAAGAGCGCTCGTCGTGGGGTTCGCCGCCTTGCCCTCGCCTTGATCGTCCTCTCGATCGTTGCGCTGTTGGCCATCCCCACCTCGATCGTGGCTCCGGGGCGAGCCCCAACGGCCCCGGGCGATCTCGTGGC
>JASHXS010000177.1 GCA_030043405.1 Thermoplasmata archaeon
CAGTGGGCGGAGCATCCGCGAACGTGAGCAGCAGAGAGGCGCCCGCCTCGAGGAATCCTTGGAGCGCGGCGCCGACGCGCGCGTCGGGGTACATAGCGGCGATGCGGTGGGCGTTCGAAACGACCAGCAGGCGGCGCGGCGGGCGTCCGGCGCCGGGCGAGGGGGTGCCCCCCACCTCCGGCGCGTCGAGCGGGACCGAGGCCACCAAGCGCCGGACCGGCTCCCGAACATCCGGACCCTGGCTGCTGGGGGGCCCCGCCGGGGGAACCGCCGGGCTGAGCGCTTCTAGGTCGGCGGGGGAGACTACCCGGAGGCGCTCGACGGGCACGACCCGGCGGGAGAGCGGCCCCTGCTCGTCGAGCAGCTGGTCCCGCAGACGGATCTCCATCCAGGTGAACCCGTGGGCGTACTGCGCCGCGATGGAGTAGGCTACCCAGTTCAGGAGCGCCCGGTTCGACCCCCCGAGGTAGACCGACGTGGGACCGGAGAACAGCTCGCTGAAGTCCCCGTGGCCCACCCGGGAAGCCATCGATCGACGCCCGTCGTAAGTGCCCCCCTCCCGTAAGAGGGTTCGCTCGCGGCCCCTCCGCCTCGAGACGCCCCGGAGTGGGTCCGGGGAGCGCCGCCCCAAATAGGCGTTCGGAGTCGCCCGTGCATGCGGCTCGAGCAGCCCGGCATCCGGGTGACCGACCTCCGACGATCGCTCCGATTCTACACGAAGGGTCTCGGCCTCCGCGAGATCCGTCGCGGCGACACGCGGTCGTGGGGTGGGGGCATCTGGGTCCACCTGATCGACCCGGCGTCGCGGCGGCTGCTGGAACTGAACTGGTATCCCAAGGGATCGATCTTCGCGTCGAAGTACTCCGCGGGGGAGGCTCTCGATCACATCGACTTCTCGGTCGGGGTCGCCCCGCGTGCCGCGCTGGAGCGAGCCGCCCGTCGACTCATCCGGTACGGCGCCAAGCCGACGCGCTACATGCCGGAGACCACCCAGGGCTGGATGGCGAGCCTGACGGATCCCGACGGGATCTGGATTACCATCGGCCGTCGTCCGACGGCGCCCGAGCGCCGAAAGATGGCCCGCACCCCGGGCCCTTAGGGCGCCTCCCCGGCGTAGGCCCTGAATCGCAGCCGCACGTAGTCGGCGACCCAAGTCCCTTGCGCATCCCGGGCGACAGGACGGAGCCGCTCCACCACGGAGGCGCGGGCCGAGGGCCGCTCGTCCGCGGGGAGCGCGTCAAAGAACGGACCCGCGAAGACGGAGAGCCAGGACTCGATCCCGTCGGGGAGGGCAGTGGGGCGAGGAAACAGTTCCATCCGGTCGACGCGGAAGCCGGCAAACTCGAGTCGGGCCCGGTACTCTTCCGGAGAAGGAAAGTACCACGGGTCGACCGTCGCGGGATCAAGCCCCCGGTCCTTCAGCTCTTCCTCCAGCGCCGAGTGGAGGCGGCGCACATTGCCCAGTCCGCCGAGTTCCGCGACGAACCGGCCGCCCCCCCGAAGGGCCCGGCGGACTCCGCGGAGGACGGCGTCCGGGTCACTCTTCATCCAATGGAGGGCCGCATTGGAGAACACCGCGTCAAACTCCTGATGAAAGGGCAGGTCGATGCCATCGGCCACCCGAGCATCGATGCCCGCCCGCTGGGCCGCCGAGACCATCGCCTCTGACCGGTCCACCCCGACCACCGTAGCCCCGGCGGCGAGCAGCGTCCGAGTGAGGTCGCCGGGGCCGCAGCCGAGGTCCAGGATGCGCTCGCCGGGCTGCGGGGCCAGCAGCTCGACCACGGGCCGTCCGAGCTCGGGAACGAAGCTCGCGCTCCGCGCATATTCCTCGGGACGCCATCGCTGCGAGTCCATCGGTACCTACGTCGCTCGTACGAGGGAGCTAGCTTAGAGTTTGGGGGTCCGGCGGCCGCGCGAGGTAAGTAGCTCTGCTCCATTTCCTCTCCCGGAGCACCATGCCCGCAGACACCCTCGAGGACGCCCTCGGCGAAGCCAAGAAGGCGGCGCGAGAGCTCGCGAGCGCCAGCGCCCGACTGTCCAAGGCCTTGATCGACAAGGCCGAGTCCGCCGCCCGGAACCCCCAGGGTACGGCCCGTAAGGCGACGAAGGCTGTCGCGCACGAGCTCGACTCAGCCGCGAAGGAGATCAACCGCATCCTGCGGGATCTCTAGGCGCACGCGCCCGCCACCGAGCTTCGCCGGAGCAGCGATGGTGTCATATCGCGCAGGCGGGAACGGGCCCCCATGAGTTCGATCCCGTGGCCGGCGCGCGCCCTGCGAATCTTGGTGCCCTTGACCGGAGTGCTGCTCGTCGCGCAATACATCGCCGGATTGCTCACGAACGCCTATGCCCCCTCGGCCGGCTTCACCTCGAACAGTGCCTTCCCGGCCCTGAACGCCCACTACACCCTCGGCGAGCTCCTGGGCGTGCTCGGCATCGTGCTCGTGGTGGTCGCCGTCTGTTCCCGTTCGCTCCGCGAGATCATCCCGGCCGTGGTCACCTTCATCGCGATCCTGGTGGCCGGGGTGGCGGGCATGGACTTCGTGCACGCCCAGCCGAACCCCCCGGCCGCCACGGTGGCGATGGGGCTGGCCTTCCTCGTGGCCTTCGCGACCGTGATGGCCTGGAACTTCCGTATCATGCGACGGACGGCACCCGCGGCGGGGCCCGTGGGCGGCACGCCGACCGCCTGAACACTCGGGGCGATGGCCCTCGGAGGGCCCCGGCTTCCCGGCCCCATCGCGGCCTTCCCCCGGTTCGGCCGGAGTGCGTTCCCGGGCGGAGATTACTGTCGAGGAACCCGGCCGCCCGCATCCTCTTAAATACGGTCCCGTGCTGAAAAGGCACGTCCGCCGGCTCCGGCGGTAGCATCAGGTACCCCCATGACCACCCCGGCGTCTCGAACAGTCCCCCTGCCCGAAGCAACCGGCCCCGGCGCGGCCCGCCCTATGCCGCCCCTCGCCGACGTCAGCGTGATGATCGGCGGTCAGGGAGGGGACGGCACTCTCACGGTGTCTGACCTCTTGGGGCGGTACTTCCGCAAGCGGGGGCTCTACGTCTACACGTCTCGGAACGTGCTCTCCCGGATCCGGGGGGGTCACGCGGACGCCTCCGTCCGCGCGAGCCGGGATCCGATCGCGGCCCAGAAGTCGACGGTCGATGTGCTGGTGGCCTTCGACCAGGAAGCGATCACGATCGGGGCCAGCGAACTCGCCCCCCACGGGTACATTCTCTACGACTCCACGGCCTTCAAGTCCGACCTTCCGAACGCGACCGGCTTCCCGTTCGCGACCCTGGTCGGGGGGGCGCTGGGTCAGCCGATTTTCAAGAATACAGCCGCCTACGGCGCGCTCAGCGTCGTCTTCGGCTTCGACCCCGCCGAGACCCGCGCCGTCATCGAGGAGCGGTTCAAGCGGCGGGGGGGTGAAGCGCTCGAGAAGAACCTGAAGGCCCTGGAGATCGGTCGGAAGGCCGCGCTCGAGGCGGCGGGCCTCGCGGACCGGTACAGCGTCGCCGACGGCGACGCACACGACCTCGTGATGACGACCGGCAACCAGGCGGTCGCCTTGGGGTTCGTGGTCGGCGGCGGCCGGTTCTTCGCCGGTTACCCGATCACGCCGGCCACCGAGATCATGGAATATCTCCAGCGGTACCTCCCGCCGCTCGGCGGAGTGGTCCGACAGGCCGAGGACGAACTGGCCGCGGTGAACATGATCATCGGGGCGTCGTACACCGGGGCCCGCGTCATGACCTCGACCAGCGGGCCGGGTCTCTCCCTGATGACCGAGGGGATCGGCCACGCGGGGACCGCCGAACTCCCCATCGTGGTCGCGGACTGTGCGCGCGTGGGCCCCTCCACCGGACAGCCGACCCGGCACGAACAGTCGGACCTCTCCCATCTCGCGAACCTCGGGCACGGCGAGTTCCCGAGGTTCATCGTCGCCCCGGGCACCCCGGTCGACTGCTTCGAAATGACCGTGGACGCCCTGAACCTCGCCGAGCGGTGGCGGGTGCCGGTCCTGCTCCTCCTCGACCAGGCGCTCTGCCAGAATACCACGACGAGCCCGCGGTTCGATGTCCAGCGGGTCCACGTCGACCGGGGCGAGCGGCTCACGGGAGACGCCGTGGCCCAGCTGACCCAATACAAGGCCTACCAATTCACCGAGTCCGGCCGGAGCGCCTACGCCCCGCCCGGCACGCCCGGCGTCTGGGCCGAGATCACGGGGAACGAGCACGACGAGTGGGGCCACGTCTCCGTGAACCCCACGAACCGGGTCCGCATGATGCGGAAGCGGATGGAGAAGATGGTGAAGGCTCGGGACGAGCTCCCGGCCGCCCGCCTCTTCGGCCCCGCGGACGCGAAGGTCGGGATCATCGGCTTTGGGAGCACGTTCGGGCCCATCCGAGAGGCCCAGACGGTGCTGGAGGCGCGGGGGAAGCCGACCCGGTTCCTCCAGGCGCGGACGCTCTTCCCGGTCCCCGTCCACGAGATCGAGCCGTTCCTCAAGTCGGTGGACGTGGCGTACGTGGTCGAGCACAACTACACGGGCCAGTTCGCGCGCCTCTTGCGCGAGACGATGCCGGCCCAGCACGCGAAGCTCCGGTCCGTCCTGAAGTACGACGGCTCGAACTTCCGGGCGCCCGAGATCATCGCGGCCATCCCGGAGGTGGCGTAGATGGTGGAGTCCGCGAAGCCGGTTCCGCCGATCTGGTGCCCGGGCTGTGGCGACTTCGGCGTGCTCGCCGCGCTGAAGAAGGCGGCGCTGGAACAGAAGGTCGCCCCCTACGACCTCGTGCTCGTCGGAGGGATCGGCTGCTCCGGCTCGATCCACAACTTCCTCGAGGTGAACGGGATCCATGCCCTGCACGGGCGCCTGCTCGCCCAGGCCGTCGGCGTCAAGCTCGCCAACCCGGGCCTAACGGTCGTCGCCGCCGGCGGCGATGGCGACGGCTACGCGATCGGGATGGGACATTTCATCCACGCGTTCAAGAAGAACGCCTCGATCGTCTACGTCGCGATGAACAACGAGACGTACGGACTCACGAAGGGGCAGCCATCCCCGACCAGCCAGATCGGGTTCGAGGGGAACATCGAACGGCCGTTCGACGCGATCCTGACGGCCCTGTCGATCCCGGCGCCAAACCTGATCGCGCGCACGTTCTCCGGCGACCCCAAGACCATGATCGCCGTGCTCGGGGAGGCGATCAAGTTCACGCGGGAGGGCCGCGGCTTCGCCTTCATCGAGGACCTTTCGCCGTGCGTGACGTACAACGACACGTACAAGCTCTGGCGGGAGAAGGTCCTCGACGTCTCGAAGGTGCCGGGGTACGACCCGACGGACCGGCAGGCGATGTTCAAGATCTGCCTCGACACGATGGACCAGGGGCGGATCCCGATCGGGGTCATGCACCGGCCCAAGGAGACGGCTCCCGAGGGACTCGAGGCGAAGCTCCTCGGGACGGCCCTCGGACCGGCCCGGTCCGACATCTCGATCGAGCCGAACTTAGCCTCGTACCAGAAGCTGCTCGCCGCCCTCAGCTGAGCGGCGGCCGGGCGGCCCCCCCGGTCGAATGTCGCTCTGGGTCGGGATCGACGACACCGACTCGCCGCGCGGCGGCTGCACGACCTTCGTGCTCACGGAGCTGATCGCCCTGGCCCGGGACGAGGGCCTCGACCTCATCGGGGAGCCCCGACTGGTGCGGCTGAACCCGAACATTCCGTGGAAGACGCGAGGGAATGCGGCGTTGGCCGCCCACTTCGGGCGCGGCCGGGGCCCGGCGCGCCGGGTGGGTGAAGTGGGCGGGCGCCCCGTCCGTGCGTTCGCGCGCTCGGGGCCGGTCCCTCCCCCGGTCGAAGAGAATTTCCTGGGTCGGGCGTGGGAGCTCGTTCGAGCTCGCTCGGACCACGGGGCGGAGGGGACCGACCCGGCGATGGTGGCGGTCCAGCGGCCCCTCCCGTCGGCCCTGTACCGGGCCGCCGTGCAGGAGGTCGTCAGGGTGTCGCCGCTGAAGCGGCGGCTCGACGCCGCCCGGGCGTGGTACCGCACGGAGGGGACCGACCGCGGGCTGGTCGGCGCCTCGGCCGCCCTCGCTTGGCCGGGACGTCGCAGTACGTGGGAAGCGATCGCCTATCGACAGTCGTCCCGCTACGGGACCCCGCGGGAAGTCGACCCCGCGTCGGTGCGGGAAGCCCAGCGGCGCGAGCCTCGGTTGTTCCTCTGCTTCGACGAGCGCACTCGCCGCATGATGGTCGCCCCGCATACGCCGTGCCCGATCCTCTACGGGTTGCGCGGGACCTCGTTCGAAGCCCCCATGCGCGCGCGGCGGTGGGTCCGAAGCGAACCGGTCGACCGGTGGATGCTGTTCCGCACGAACCAGGGTTCCGGCGACCATCTGGTCCCGCGACCCCTCGGGCCTTGGAGGCCCCATGTTTCGGGGTGGGTCCGGGGCGTCGTGAAGGATCTCCCCGTACGCCTCGCCGGAGGGCACGTGCGCTTCGTCCTCGCCGATCGACGGGGAGGACAGACCGAATGTGTCGCCTTCGAGCCGACGAAGACCCTTCCCGGCGTGGCGCGAGAGCTCGTCCCCGGGGACCGGCTCCGGGTCTGGGGAAGTGGGGGCCGTGACCCGGGGCTCCGGGTCGAAGGTCTCGAGGTCCTCCGCTGGTCCCGCGTCCGTCCGGAGCGGCGGCCTCCCACCTGCCCGGCGTGTGGCCGGTCGGCTCACTCCCGGGGCCGGCTTCGGGGGTACCAGTGTCCCCGCTGCCACCGCACGTGGCCCCCCGAAGCGGCGCGCCCGGTGGTGCGTCCACCGCCCCGACCCGTTGGGACCTACCACCCGACCCCGTCCGCGCGACGCCATCTGGCCCCGCTCGCGGCCGAGGAGTAGTGCCCGGGGCCGCACCAACCCTTTTGACCCCCCCGTCGCTCTTACACATCGGGTATCGAATCGTGGGGGCCCGTCGTGCGACTTTCAGCCCCTTCGGATCCCCAGGTCGCGCCCGAGGACCGTCGGAATGCCCCATCGGCGAGGAGGGGTGAGACCCGCGTGGTCGCGATGACGTGCCCCGCGTGCGGCAGCGTCCTGCCGGAGGACGCGCCGGTCTGCCCGAAGTGCCAGCTGTCCGGCAGTCTCTTCGACGCCGTCCGCGAAGCCGCCGGCCCGCTCGCCGAGACCGACCCCGCTTCCGTGCGGACGATTGGGGAGATCCTCGCCAGCGTCGACCTGTCGATGCCGGCGCCTCTCCCGCCCGCCGTCACCCCCGGACTGCTGAGTCGAAGCGCCCGATTCCCCTCGATGCCCGCCGCCGAGCCGATCCCCGACCCCGCGGTACCGGAACCGAAACCGGGCCCCGCCCCCTTGGCCGAGTTCCCCGAACTGCCGGCGGTGCCGTCCGACGCGGAGCTCGATCGACGGCTGGAAGAGTACGCCCATCTGGGTCGTCGCTTGGGGCTCGACTTTGTCGAGTTCGACGAGCGGGCGAACGCGGCGCACCTGACCCATGACACCTCCGCCCTGGAGGGGGTGGCCCGGGAGATGTTCGTCCACCTGATGAGCGTCCTGGCCGAGGAGTTCGAGGCCGCCCTCGCCCGGCGGAATGAGCTCGCGGCGTTCTGCCCCACCTCCTCCGCGGACGTGGAGCTCGAGGCGGTTCGCCAGGCACTTGGCCGGCGCGACCTCACCGGGGCCCAGCGTCGGCTCGCGCACGTGCGCGACGAGCTGCAACGCACGGAAGAGGAGTGGGCGGTCGGTCGCGTGCTGGTGACCGAAGGCGAACTGCTGGCTGCGACGGCCCGGGAGCTCGGGGTCGACCCGACCCCGGCGCTCGGGCCCTTTGAGGAGGGTCGTCGTCTCATCCGGATGGGCCGGCGGACCGACGGAGAGCGTCTCCTGGCCCGCGGCGCCGTGGCCCTCTGGGCCGTGCTCGAGCCGAAGCTGCTCGAGGACCTCCACCGTCTGCGGGACCGGCTGGTCGACCTGCGCTCCGGAGGCGCCGACATCCAGGCTCCGGTCGAGGACCTGAAGGCGGTCCTCGCGGAAGTCCGGCAGCGCAACTTCGTGGGGACGATCGTCGCCTATCGTCGGGTCCGCGGGTTCGTCGAGCAGCACCACCCCGCCAGCGAGGTGGCCGCCTCGGAGGGGGTCCCCTCCCTTCGCCCGACGCCGACCGTCTGATCGATCGGTCGCGTCCCGCTAGCTCTGCTTGGGCGGGTACTTCGGGGCGTACGGATTCGCCGGCGGGGCCGTGCGGCGCGCGGCGAAGAACACCACGAGAGCGATCACGACCAGGACGACCGCGACCCCGAGCACGGCCACTGCCAGCAAGAGGTCGGTCGACCCCGAGCCCGGCGTGCTCGTGAGATCGATGGTGAGGGTGGTGTTCACGCCCCCATAGATCGTGACGTTGTTGAAGTAGGGCAGGTACCCCGGGGCCGTCACCTCCACGGAGTGCAGTCCGGCGGCCAGCGATACCGAGAAGCTACCCCCGCCGCCGATCCCGACGGACTGGTTGTCGACGAGCAGCGTCGCCCCGACCCCGGGCGAGATGCTCCCTTGCAACGTGCCGGGGGATCCGGGGGAAGAGAATTGGATGTGGAGCGTGGAGTTCGACACCAGGTCGAGGGTGCCCGCGCTCGGGTTGGCCACCCGGTCCGGCGGCGCGCTGACCGTGAAGTTGTAGACGCCGGTCGCGAGCGGCTGCCCGGGGAAGTCGGGTACGTTGCCGAGGTTGATCCAGCTGCCGAGCGAGTTCCAGACCGTGACCGTCCAGAACCCGTCCGAGGGCAGCCCCGTGGCCGAGAAGGAGAGAGTGTAGAGCCGGTAGAAGTGGAGCGTGACGGTCTCGTTGCCCGCGTTGACCTCCAGGATCTGGGTGGTCGCGATCCCGAAGCTGCCGTTCAGGGAACCCGCCGTCAGGAAGTACTCCCCGCTCGGCCAGGTTTCGGTCAGCGAGGCCCCGGTCGAGCTGTTGTAGGCGAAGCCCGTCGAGGTGTCGATACCGACCTCCCAGGAGGTGCCGGTCGGCAATCCGACCGCTTCGAACGTCACCGTCCAGAGCGTGCCCACGACGAGCGGATAGGAGTCGCCCCCGTTCGAGATGAGCCCACTCGCGTTGTACGGCCGGACCCAGTAGGGGTCGTCGGAACTCCCGTAGTTCCACCAGTAGTTGCCCGAGATCCCGCTCCCCCCCGCGATGTTCGTGCCCGGCCGCGGCGCCACGTCCCACTGCGCTTCGTAGGGGACGAGCGGGGCCAGCCCCGTGTAGGGGTCGGTCTCGGGCTCGACCGCCGTCTCGTACGTCCCGAAGGCGTTGTTGTAGACCAGGTCGGTAGTCCCCGGATCCGCTTCGAATAGCCCCGTCGTGCCGTACACGTTACCCGCGACCGAGCCCGCGTTCGGGGCCAGCGGCCCATAGTTGAGGAAGGTGTTCCCCGCGACGGTATTGTCGGACCCGCCATAGAGGTAGAGTCCCTCGGCGCTCGTCAGGAAGGTGTCATTGACCACCTGGCTCGACGTAGTGTTCCAGAAGACGACATTCGCCTGGCTGCCCGCCGGACCGAGATACGAGCCCGAGTACCACCACCCGCCGATCGCGCTCGCCATCGAGACCGAGATCGCCGAGTCGTCGTAGAACATCATCGGCAACTGATTCGTCGAGGGCGTGCCGAACCGGCTCGTCTGATTCAGCAGCCAGCCGGGGGTCACCACGCCGAGCGTTGGGGGCGATGCGACGCGGACACCGGACACGCCCCACAGCAGGATGCCCGGGAATTCCGGATAGAAGAAGTCGTTGAAGGCCCCGAACCAAGGATAGGACGGGCCGCCGTTCGCGGGTTGCCCCAGGGGGGCCCCTTGGTCGCTCCAGAGGGTACAGACACCGGCGGCACACCCGGACGAGATGTTGGCGAGCTCGGCGTTCGAGAAGGCCCAGAGCGGGGTGTAGACCCCCGTTACATTGCTGGGGGCCATGGTGATGTTGACCCACGTGGCGGAGCCGCTGACCACGAGGTCCGTCCAGGAGATCGGGAGAAAATGGGAGGCCAGCACTGTCCCATTGTAGAAGTCCGGAGTCACGACGTACGTGCCGCCCGGGGGAACCCAGGCCATCTGGGAGACCGGGAAGAGGTCCAGGTCGCCGACACCGAGGAAGAGGAAGGCATTCGCCGGCTGGAGGCCGATGTGCAGCACGGTGGCCCCTGGTTGTGAGGTCGTGCCATTCCAGTCGGCCCCTAGGAAGGAGGGTCCGACCGAGAGGCGAGCCGCCGGCCCGCCGGTCCCGCCCAAGGCTAGGTCGGCCGACGGATTCCAGGTCGAGCTGAGGCCGGCCGACGTCTCGCCCGTGTCACTGCCCACATCGTACGCGGAGGGGACCACGCGGAAGCCGTCCGACGTGGAGTTCCAGTAGTAGAGGTTCATCGCGGCGGAGCCGTTGAAGGCGTCGAAGTTGCTGCCCGCGCCGGGTCCACCCACGGTCAGCTCGAAGTCGTTCGGCAGCCCGAGGGCGTTCAGCGCGGCGCCGTTGGCGATGTAGGCCGGCGCCGGATTCGAGCCGAACCCCGTCCCGACGCTATTGAACGTGAGTTCGTCGTACGAGCCCGATTGCGAGAAGGATCCGTTGGTCACCGTGTAGTTGAACCAGACCACGTCCCGGTTGTCGGAGATCCCCGAGTTGAGGAAGAGGTCGACCGTGAACGGGTATCCGACCTGGAACGTCGGTCCCACGGCGTAGTAGTACGTCGTCCCCACTTGCGTGCCGTTCGGCCCGTGGGCGTAGAGGGCATTGGGAGAGAGGGTGCCCGAGGAACTGGAGAAGTTCCAGAGATTGTCCAGCAATGTCAGTTCGTGGGAGTAGGTGGAGTACTCGAACACGTTCTGCGTCCAGAACGAGTACGAAGCGTTCCCCAGGAGTGACACGTCCTGCAGGACCGCATTCAGCTGGATGCCGTAGTAGTCCGGCGCCGCCACCCCGTAGGAGAGGCCGGAGAAGCTCGTCGGCGCGAACGTACCCTTCACGGACGAAGTGCTCAGGCTCTCCGCGACCAGCGTCCCGGAACGATTCACGACCCCGAGGTCGGCCACTCCCATCGGGGCCGGCGA
>JASHXS010000178.1 GCA_030043405.1 Thermoplasmata archaeon
CTGCTGGTCGGACCCCCGGGGATCGGGAAGTCGATGACCGCCCAGGCCCTGGCCCTCCACCTCGACCGGCCGCGTACCGAGCTGCGGGTCGTCCACAATCCGGAGAACCCGGAACGGCCGACGATCGAGCTCGTACCTCGGGAAGAGGTCTACCGCGAGCGCGAAGCCGCTCGCTCGGTAGAAGGCGAGCTGATCCAACCGTCGGAAGCGCCGGCCAGCGTCGCCGAGCGGCTGGGCTATCGTTGCCCACGGTGCAGCTTCTACTCCACTCCGGCCGAGAGGTATTGCCCCAGTTGCGGTAACATCAAGCAGGCATTGCCCGGCGGGCCGGGGAGCGGGAACCCGTTCCGGGACCTCGTGGGGGGCATTCTCGAACTGACGGTGAGCCCGGGGGGCAACCCGCAGGAATCCGTCCGCACGACACGCCTCCGCAACGGGGTCGAAGAAGTGGTGTCGTACGAGCGGGCCGACGACATGATCAAGGTCCTGGATCAGCGCGCCCTCGAGCGTCGGCGTACCCTCCAACGCGAGAGTCCCCGGAAGGTCCTCGTCAAGCTGGACCGGAACCCGTTCGTGATGGCGACGGGGGCGAGCGAGACCGAGCTGCTCGGCGACGTACGCCACGACCCCTACGGTGGGCATCCGAACCTGGGGACCCTGCCCTACGACCGGGTCATCCCCGGTGAGATCCACGAGGCCCACGAGGGCGTCCTCTTCATCGACGAGCTCCCCTCGCTCGGATACATCCAGCGACACATCCTGACCGCGATGCAGGAGAAGCGGTTCCCGATCAGTGGCCGGAACCCCCAGTCCGGCGGCGCCTCCGTCCGTGTCGACAACGTGCCCTGCGACTTCATCCTCGTCGCGGCGGCGAACATCCAGGACATCCACCGAATCCTCTCGCCGCTCCGCTCGCGGATAGCGGGCAGCGGCTACGAGGTCCTGCTCGAAACGACCATGCCGGACACCGCCGCCAACCGGATGCGGTTGGCCCAGTTCTGCGCCCAGGAGATCGCGACCGATGGCCGCATCCGACCGGCGACGCGCGACGCCGTCCTCGAACTTATCCGGGAAGCCCGCCGTCGGGCCGAGGTGCTCGACGGGCGCCGGAACGCCCTCACTCTCCGGCTGAGAGAGCTCGGTGGCCTCCTGCGCACCGCTGGAGACCTCGCTGCCGTTTCCGGCAGTGACCGGATCGAGGCGAAGCACCTGGCCGAGGCGCTCCGCCGCGCCCGGTCCATCGAGGAGCAGGTGCGCGAAACGTACGGGTCCTTCCAAGGGGGCCTCCGCCAGGAGGTCACGGAGTCGCAGCGCCAGTCGATGGGCTACAACTACTGGAACGACCACCCGGATCCGAACCAGTTCCCCGGCGGGTACGGCTGAGCCTCCCTCGCCGCCGAAGGGGTTTTGAGCGGGTCGTCGGTGGCCGCCGCCACGGGCGCGTAGTCTAGTGGTTATGACGTCACCCTGACACGGTGAAGGTCGCCAGTTCGAATCTGGCCGCGCCCACCTTCGGCTCAGCCCGCCGCGGGCGCTCCGAGCTAGACCGGCTCTTGTCCGTACGACGTGAACGCGTACAGGTTGCCGTTCTCGGAAGCCTGGTAGATCGTGCCGTCGACCATCACCGGGGCGGAGGCCATCCCGACGTTCGTGACGTAGTGCCAGAAGACCGCGTCCAGCGCCAGGTACGAACGCGTCGAGGCAACGGTTCCCGAGAGGGTGCTGAAGAGCAGGACCCCGGGCACGGCCGAGACGCCCGCGAGCGGGCCCGCGGCCGTGACGTTGAACAGCTCCTGGCCGGTGGTGCCGGACAGGACGTAGACGTGGCCGTCGCTCGAGCCGACCGCGACCGCGAACGGCTTCGCGCTCTCGTAATAGTCCAGGGCCGCCGGGTCCGTGATCGCGCCCTTCGCGTCGTACTTCCAGTCCAACGTGCCGTTCGACTGATAGATCGCGTACTCGTAGCCGCTGTCGGAACCCACATACACGAGCCCCCCGATCACGACCGGCGAGTCTTGGATTTGGGCCGGGGTGGAGAAGGTCCACTTCAAGTGGCCGTTGCTGGCGTTGAAGGCGGAGACGTTGCCGTTCGTCTCCGAGACGACGAGCAGGTTCGCTGACTGGTTGAATCCGGGCGCGACGTAGCTCGAGCTCGCGAACGTCCGCGTCCACGCCACCGCTCCGGTCGCCTCGGAGATCGACTCCAGGTGATCGCCATGCGCCACGACGTAGAGCTGGCCGGCGTTCATCGTGGGAGCGGAGACGTTCCCGCCCAACGCGTCCTGCCAGACGACCGTCCCCGTCGCCGTCGACAGTGCCGTCAGGTTCCCGCTCGAGTCACTGACGAACAGAAGGCCCCGGCTCGAGTCGACGGCGGGAGAGTTCGGGACGGCGGCGCCGTTCGGCAGCGTGTACATCCACAGGAGGCCGCCATTGTGGACATCCAGCGCGAACACACCGCCCGACATGTTGGCGACGTACGCCACGTTGTCCGCGATCGCCGGCGCTCCTTCGA
>JASHXS010000179.1 GCA_030043405.1 Thermoplasmata archaeon
CTCCCGAGCGATCCGGAACCCCGGGGGCGGTGGCGGGGGAGGCGGCGCCTTCGAGGGGCGGGGCATGATGGGGCCCTCAAGGTGGGCCCCAGAAAAGCTGGCGCCTTGCCACCGCGAGTCGTTTTGTCAAACGACGGTTCGACCCCGCATGACCCCGGATTCGGGCCCGGCGGCGGTCGGCGGCATGCGGCTCGGCCACGCCGAGTCCGCGGACGGACGAAGCGGGGTGACCGCCGTCGTCTTTGGCCAGGCCACGCCGGCCGTCGTGGACCATCGCGGGGGCGCCTCCGCCACCTACGACATCGCGTCGCTCTCCCTGGAAGCGACGTTCGGCCGTCGTTGGGCCATCTTCCTCGCCGGGGGGAGCATCTACGGCCTGGATGCGGCCGCCGGAATCCGCGAGCAGATCGTCGAGTCGGGCGGGGGGCAGAGCTTCTTCCAGCACCCGTTGCGGATCGCGCCGGTGTCGGGAGCCGCGCTGTTCGACCTGCCGCTGGATGGGCAGTCGATCCCCGACTATCGGGCCTTGGGATACGCGGCGGCTCAGCGTGCAACGCCCGGGCCGGTCCGAACCGGCCGCGTCGGGGCGGGGGCTGGCGCCACCGTAGGGAAGTATCTCGGGCGGGACGCCGCGATGCCAGGTGGAGTGGGATGGAGTACTGAGGCCATCGGAACCGGTCGGGTCGGCGTCCTGCTCGCGGTGAACGCGGTCGGCGCCGTGCGCGATCCGAGGCGGGCTCAGTGGGTCGCGGGAGCCCGCGGGCCGGACGGCGGGATCGTGCCGCCCTCCTCCGCGGCCCTGGAACCCCCCGGGACCACCGGCACGACGTTGGGGCTTCTCGTGACGGACCTCGAGGTCGAACGCAGCGCGCTGGCGCGGGCCGCGGCGATCGTCCACGCCGCGCTCGGCGGCGTCATCGTCCCCTTTCAAACCTCCTCGGACGGGGACATCCTGTTCGCGTGCTCCACGGGGACGGCGCCCGCGCCGAAGGAGTCGCGACCGGGCGCCCTCGCCGACGAGCTCGGACTTGCGGGATCCCGAGCCGCGGTCGCCGCGGCCCTCGGAGCGGTGCGGCCCACCGACGCGTGACCGAGCCCGATCAGACGGGGGCGGGGCGCCGCAGGGCGGTTCCCCGGAGCCCCCGGATCAGGTCGGCCTTCGTCACGATCCCGCGGATCTCTCCGCGTCGAAGGACCAGCACCGCCGGGTACCGGGCAAACAGCCCGGGCAGCAGGTCCGCAGGGAATTCCTCGTCCACTTGCGGGTAGGCGGACTCCAAGATCTCGCGCACGCGTACGCGTCGGCCGTTGGATCGACCGAGCGCCCGGAGTAGCGCGGACTCGGAGAGCGAGCCCACCACGCGTCCATGTTCCACGACCGGGAGCTGCGAGTAGGCGCCGCTCTCCATCCGCTGCGCCGCCACCTGGAGCGTGGCCGCGGAGTCCACGGTCACGACGGACGCGTTGAGGACATCCCGTACGGTGAGCCGAGGAGCGGCGAGGGCTTCCTGCGCCTCCAGGTACGCCAGCAACTTCTGCACGAGGTCGTACGACGGCCGGATCTGGCCCCGCTCGATCCGCGAGAGCGTGGCGTCGCTCTTCCCCACCGCGCGGGCGAGTTCGCCGAGCGGGATTCCGAGCGCCAGCCGGCGACGCCGAATCTCGACCAGGACGTTCACGGTGGGGGGAGCGGGGGCGGTGTCATAGCCCCGACGGGGGGCTCGACCGGGCCCGATGAGGCGCTCCCGACTCCCGAAAGGTAAAGGAGGGGCGGCCCCCTGTTCCCGCCAGCACCATGGACGGTTCCCCCCGCCAGATCTCCTGGATCAGTGCGCCTCCGGAGATCTGTACGCTGTGCAAGGAACCCTTGGGGGTTCCGGAGGAGACCAGCTCCTGGAACGGCCACCCGGCCCACCGCGAGTGCGTCCGCGTCCACCTCCTCCAGCGGGACCCGGCGTTCCGGGAGTCGACCGGCGCCGAGGAGACCGGGGACGACGCGGGCGACTCCCTCGACGGCATCCTCTCCCGCGATGACGACGAGGCGGACCTCGAGTGAACCGGTCGAGGGGCGCCCGGCGCCCGCTTCTTTCCCGTCGTAGGGCTTAAGAGCGCGAGTCTGGTGCTGCGCTCGACAGCGCAAGCCCGGGGCTACTCGGGGTCGAGGTCAGTAAGGTTCCATGCCGGAAGTCGTCATCACCTGCGACTGGACGATGATGAGCAACCACCACGGGAAGGAGTTCCTGGGGTTCGGCACCACCACGCCGGCCTACATCCTGCCCGAGTCGGTGTACCAGCGCATGTTCTTCCCGGCGATGCCGGTGGACGAGCATGGGTTTCCCCGGCAGGCCCCGTACGGGATGCGCAAGATCGAGGCGTCGCTGATCGACGCCGGCTACGACGCCCGGATCGTCCACCCCGGCCACCTCGACAAGTACATGCCGGGGGAGGCGAAGGTGCTGCTCGTCTCCGGCCACGACTACTTCGGCCTCAATCAGCCGAGCTCGACGTTCGGCGGCGTGATGAAGAAGGAGACGCTCAACTCGGTGAACTTCAAGCGAATGCTCACCCAGCCCGCGGTCGTCGAGGCCCGCAAACGCGGCCTCAAGATCATCGCGGGGGGCCCCTGCGCATGGCAACTCTCCCCGGCGACCCGGATGAAGCTGCCGTGGATCCAGGAGTTCCTGGACTCCTTCGGGGGCGTCGACTCCGTCGTGGAGGGCGAGGCCGACCTGTTCGTCCGCGACATCGTGGGCAAGGCCCTGCGGGACGAGTTCCTCCCCCCCCACGTCGTCCTCACCGCCAAGGAGGCGCCGAAGGTCGAGCAGATCTCGTCCATCAAGTTCCCGAGCGTGAACGGCCTCATCGAGATCGGACGGGGCTGCTGCCGGGGCTGCTCCTTCTGCTCCGTGACGACCCGTCCCACCCGGTGGTACTCGCTCGAGAAGATCGAGGAGGAGCTGAAGGTCAACGCCAAGATCGGGGTCCGCAAGGGCCTCCTCCACTCCGACGACGTGTACTTCTACGGCAGCCCGAACGTGATGCCCCACGAGGAGAAGCTGATCCCGCTCCTCCAGCTGGCGAAGCGGTACTACGAACAGGTCGGCTGGAGCCACGTCGCGATCGCGAGCCTGATGACCAAACCGAAGCTGCTCTCGAAGTGCGCGGAAGTGCTCATCGACGAGAAGCAGAGCTGGTGGGGGGTCGAGGTCGGCGTGGAGACGGGGTCGCCTCGGATGATCACCGCCGCCATGCCCGGGAAGGTCGCGCCGTTCAAGGCGTCGCAGTGGCCGGAGCTCGTCGTCCAGGCGGCCGGTCTCATGAACGACAACCACGTCTATCCGGCGTGCACGTTCATCATCGGCCTCCCGCAGGAAACCGAGGACGACGTCGCGAGGACGATCGACCTCA
>JASHXS010000180.1 GCA_030043405.1 Thermoplasmata archaeon
CCGGCGACCCTTTGAACCCCCGAGGTGAAACCACCACTGGATTAGCAATCCAGCGCCTTGCCGGGCTGGGCCATCCCCGCGCGAGGCGCCCGAGGGTGGTTCGCTCCTTAAGCCTTCGGCTGCTCGGAACGCATCCTTAGATACCGGGTCGTGGACTCCGAGTCGGGGACTCCTCGTGTACTCGCCCTACGGGACCACGGTCGTGCCCCGACGGCGACCGGTCTGGCCGTGGGTGCTGCTCGGGGTTGTCGTCGCGGCCATCATCGCGATCGTGTTCTACCTCGTCTACTACGCGCCCCCGCCGACCACCGGCGGTCGCCCATACTTCGGCTATTTCGGTGGCTTCCTGCTTGTCTTCCTCCTGATCTGGGTCGCGTTCTTCGCTCTCCGGATCGCCATGTGGCGCTCGTTTCGTTCCGGTTACGGCGGCGGGCGCGGCGGCGGGCGACGGGACCCTGCCTTCTTCGCGGCGCGTCAGCGCTACGCCCGGGGCGAGATCACCCGAGAACAGTTCAACCAGATCATGATCGACCTCGGTCGACGCCCGCCGGGCCCCCCGGGGGGCCCGCCCCCTCCCTGACGGGTTCGGCGTCGGTACGAACTCCGCTTAAGCGCCCGCTCCTCTTTTCGCCGTGCCGATGGACGCCTCGCCCCGCTTCGACCCGGTGGCCATCCTCACGCTCCGCGAGATCCGGGCGTACATCCGCAACTCGTCCGCGCGCGGTGGCGTCGTCTTCTTCGCATTGCTGTACGGGCTCGCGTCGGCCTTCTCGAGCGGGATGATCCTCATCGCGTCGATCCCGGGAGGATACACGCTGACCACGTTCTGGTCGGGGCCCGCGAGTACCGGGTTCTGGAACTATCCCGGTGTCCTCCTCGTAGCGCCGTGGGGGGTCGTCGACCTGCCGTTCTTCCCGACGCTCGCGATGGTGCTGGTCTCGATCGGGGTCGGGTACGGGATGACCGTGGCGTTCCTGCTGA
This sequence comes from Thermoplasmata archaeon, assembly GCA_030043405.1. Taxonomy (GTDB): domain Archaea; phylum Thermoplasmatota; class Thermoplasmata; order Lutacidiplasmatales; family UBA184; genus Lutacidiplasma. The sequence continues at coordinate 982 of JASHXS010000180.1, forward strand.
CGCTCCGTCTGCTCAAGGACCGAAACAAATCCGGCCGCGGAGCGGGCGCGACGGGCACCGTCGCTGGCTTGACTCCCGCCATGATCACCTTGGTGACGCTGGGGGCCTGCTGTTCGACCACCGCCGCCGCCTCGGCGGGCGTCGGGCTGGTCGCCCAGGCATCGGGCACTTCCATCACCAACCTCCTGGTCAACAATTGGTTCCTCGGCGTGTTCCAGATCGTCGTCGTGTGGATCGCCCTCCTGGCCCAGGAACTGCTCCTGATCGTCTACGCGGGGATCTTCGGATCGCCCTCCGAATCGGAGGCCATGCCGGCGGCCCCCACGCTGGACCGACGGACCGTCCTGTCGGGAGCCATCCGGGTGGTGCTGTTGATCGGCGGCGTACTCTGGTCCCTCTCGATGGTCGCCGAGTGGACGGTCGTCGCCCCGGGCTCGGCCAGTGCCGGGATCTGGTTCCAGTGGTTGGTCCAACACCAGGTCGTCGCCGGACTCGCGATCGCGGCGGCTCTGTTTCCCGCGGGGACCTCTCGGGTCTTGCTTGCATGCCGCTCCGGTGTCCGGTGGGTCGTACCCGTGATGTTGGCCGCCGCCGGAGCTACTCTCCTGTTCGCCCCGCCTCCCCTCCCGGCGTGGGGGCTGGATGGCCTGGTGAATCAGATGGTCTTCGTGGCCCGCGGGCCCAGCGCTTGGGGGGCGATCGCCCCCGGAGGGCTCGGGGGTGCTGCCCTCGCCCTTCGGTGGGCCGGCGAGTACGCCCTCCTGGGCGGGTTCGCGATCCTCGCGGCCCTCTGGCCGGACGGTATCGTGCGCGGCTTGAGTGCCGCCCCACGCCGCGCGTCCGTGGTGGAGGGTGCCGCGCAGGACCAGGCCCGGGCCCCACTGCCGGGCGATGCCGTACAGGCTAGCCCATCCCAGCTCGTGGGCCCGTAGGGCTCACGGTCTCTCGGCCCCCGCTCCCAGCCTCCCTACACTTCGGCGGGGCGTCCGCCCGGTTCACCGACGGGAAACCTCCAGGACGCCGGGGGTCCGCTCGGTTATGTAGCGGGCGACGGGTGGTGCAGGAGGGGCCGTATGCGGGTAACGCGAGCCGGAGTCGTGGGAGCCGGCACGATGGGAGCGGCCATCGCCGAAGTCCTCGCCTACAATGGGATCTCGGTGGTCCTGAAGGACGTCGACGCCCCCCGCGTCGAGCAGGGCCTGGCGCGTGTACGTTCGATCGTGGACGAGCTGGTCCGATTCCACGAGGGGCGGGCCGAGGCCGAACGGAGCCGCATCGAAGGCGTCGTCGGGACCCTGAGTGAGTCCCAGCTGGGCCAGTTGCGTACCAAGCTCGCCCCGAAATTCACCCCGGTGCGGGCGGAGGAGGTCGTGGCCCGAGTACGGGGGAGTACCGACTACGCGGATTTCGCGGAAGTGGACTTCGTGGTCGAGGCCGTCTTTGAACGCGATGAGGTCAAACGGCCGGTCCTCGAGGCGCTGGACCGAGTCCTCCCACCGCACGCGGTCCTCGGCACGAACACTTCCTCGCTCTCGATTTCCAGGCTGGCCCGGGGCCTCGACCATGGACGACAGACCCTCGTGACCCACTTCTTCAACCCGCCGTACACGCTGCCCCTCGTGGAAGTGGCCGGCGGCGTCGACACGCGGGAGGAGGTCGTGTCCGACACCATCGAGTTCCTGCAGGGTCTCCGGAACCACCGCTTCCCCCTCGTGCCCATCCGGGTCCGCGAGTCTCCCGCGTACGTCGTGAATCGGCTCCTGATCCCCGTGCTGAACGAAGCTTGCTTCGCGCTGGACGAGAACCTCGCGAGTCCTCGGGACATCGACGCGGCGATGAAGGCCGGGGCGGGCATGCCGATGGGCCCGTTCGAGCTCGCCGACCTCGTGGGGCTGGACGTCACGCTCGAGGTCGCCGCCACGATGGCCCGGGAGTTCGGGGACCCCAAGTACCGTCCCGCTCCGCTCCTGCGGCGACTTGTCGAGGCCGGCCACTTGGGCCGCAAGACGGGTCGCGGTTTCTACGAGTACACCTGAAACCCGTCAAGCTTCGCGACGGGCCCACTCGGCCCGGGGGCCCTGGAGGGCTCGGGCGTACCACTCCAGCTCGTCGAACATCCGGTCAAAGCGCTTCTCGTACTCGGCCGCGTCCTTCACCGGCCCATCTTCGCCGAAGGCGGCCGCTACTTGGTGGACCGAGACATGGGCGGGTACGGTGACGCCGCCCAACC
>JASHXS010000181.1 GCA_030043405.1 Thermoplasmata archaeon
ACCACCCCCTGCCGGTCGAGGATGGAGAAGGTATGGGCGTCCGCGCCCGCGTCGGTGAAGTCCACGGTCACGGTCGTGTTGGGGGCGACGTCGTTGAACGCGTTCGGTGTGAAGGAATACGAGGTCGTCCCGGTCACCGAGACCGTGTCCGACCCGGCCGCATCCACCACGTCCGCGCTCCCGTTCGCGCGATTCAGGTCGACAACGTACACCCCGGCCAAGAGGAGCACCGCGACCGCCAAGGCAAGGAATCGGTACCGTGGCCCGCGTCGTCCCATGAAACGGTCTCCCGAAACTCCTGCGCGGGCCGACCAGTTGCTGCCGGCTTAAAGGCCCCTCCGTACGAACCCGCGATTCCCGGCCCCGTCGCCCCGCGAGTCGCCCGACCGCACGTGGCCTTTCCAGTTCATACGCGGTCCATATGTAGCCGCCGCCCACGAAGCGGTAGGAGAGGTCGGGTCCCCGGATCATGGAGGGCGTGCTCTCGTCGGTCGCGCGCCAGGCGCTCGGGTGGATCGGCAGCGGTCCCACCAACCTGCAGGAGACGAACGACCTCGTGTGGGTCATGATCGGCATCAGCGTCGCCGGGGCGATCGTCACGTTCGCCTTCCTAGTGTACGCCGTCTGGAAGTGGCGGGACCCGGTGGCGAACCGGCGGAGATATGGTTAATCGGCTGGAGGCGGCCTGGACACTCGCGGTCGTGGCGCTGCTCGCCGGGGTGGCGGCGTATTCCACCGTCCTGCTCTACCACATCGACGCCCTGCCCAGCGACCCGACGGAGTACGTCAACGTCACTGGCCATCAGTGGTACTGGGAGTTCTGTTATCCGGCGAACGGCTCGTGCTACAATTCGATGTACGACCCGACCACCAACACCGTGTCGGGCGGGGCGTTATGGGCTACGCCCGGGGCCGAGGTCCAGATCAACGTCACCGGCGCGGATGTGATCCACTCGTTCAACATCCCGCAACTGGGGGTCCGCATCGACGCGATCCCGGGCCGGACCAACCACTTCGCCTTCACCGTGCCCGACGTGGCGGCGGGCACCCAGTTCCTGATCCAGTGCACCGAGTTCTGCGGGACGTACCACGGAACGATGCGGTCGTTCCTGGTCGTGACCTGAACGGACCGCGACCCGCTCAGTGGTGGGCGCCCTCTTCCTCGGAGGGTGGGAACCGCCCCATATAGGCCGTCATCGCCGCGAGCGTGATCCCGATGCCGAGCAGGACGCCCGACCCCACCAGGATCCAGCCTTGCACCACGGCGGTGCTCGGCGCGGGGGCCGCGGGCGGGGGTGCGATCCCAACGTAGAGGTTGCCCGTCATGCCGTTCGCGAAGTGACCCGAGACCTCGCAGATGTACTGGTAGATTCCCGGACCGGCGACCGTGAAGTTCGCCCAGACGGTCGAGCCCGCCCCGCTCGGCACGTTGACGCTGACCAGCGGCGGATGGGCCTGGAAGTACTGCGTGAAGTTCGCCGGGGACAGCGTGTAGTTCGACTGGGCGGCGAGCGTGAAGGTGTGACCGAGCGCTCCGGTGTTCGTGACGAGGACATCGAGATTGAACGGGTAGTGGGTGGAGTTCGCGACGAGGACGTCCGGCACGAAGGAGTAGCTGTCCGTGGTGTTGTCGTACGTCACGAGGCCGGGCGCGGTCGATGAGACGTTGATGAACCCGTACATCCCCGCCTGGAATTGGTACGGGACGACGGAGACGAACTCGAACGAGTCGAAGGCGGTCGAGGCGTTGAACTCGATGGAGACATTGGCGCTCGCTCCGCCGGCGACGCTGACGTTCGCCAGCGTGCCATTCTGTTGGAGGTAGGCGTCCAGCTCCCCCGGCGACCAGCTCGTGTTCAACACGACGTCCGGCTGCCGGAGCACCGTGAACGTATGGTTGTAAGCGCCGACGTTGCGGAGGTCGAACGTCGAGTTGTTCCCGGCGGCGACGGTGAGGTAGGCCGGGGTGAATCGGGGTTGGTCGGTCATGTTGACGACGAGCGGGGCGGCCGCCAGAGGGCGAGCGTATCCGACCTCCGGCATCGACGCGATGTGCCCGAACGCTCCACCGACGGCCGGCAGGCCGATGGAGGCCAGCAGGAGGGCGGCTACAAACCAGGGCGCCCCCCGTCGGAGGGGTCCGACGGATCGTGGGGCGGGCTCGGCCTTCACAACGCTCCCGTCGGCGTGGCGACCTGGACCCGCTTGATATCGGTGTAGTACGAATCCTCGCTGTGCCGCACGACGAAGGCGACCTCGCCCGTCATGACGATCGCCATCGCCGTCCCGAACCCGGCGGCCGCCAGCTCGGACCCGGGCATCGCGACGACCGCGCCCTGCGCGGCGACCATGAGGGAGAACGCGGCCGCCAAACCCAACACGCCCCCGACGTCCCCGGCGCGGACCGCCGGTCGACCGGCGAGGTAGCGGTAGAACCAGACGAAGGAGAGCGTCATCAGCACTCCCATCGCGACGGCCCCGACGAGGGGCGCCGCGACCACCCAGGGGGCGACGAACGCGGCCCCGGTCAGGGCGACCAGGGTGGCGCGCGCCACCCCCGAGATCGGGAGCCAGACGACGAGGGCCAGCATGATCGTCGCCATGGACCAGTCGAACCAGATGGACGAGAGACCCAGGCCGAGCCAACCGACGGCCGTCCCGGGCGCGTTGCCGCCCCCGACGGCGAACAGGATGCCCATCAGGATCTCGGAACCCACGACGACCAGGGCCAGCAGTCCCGGCCACAACCAGCCGTGCCAGTCGACCTGGCGGTCCCGGTAGACGATGAGGCTGACGAACCAGAGCCCCGCGGGAAACATCATCATGAAATTGAACGCAACCAGGACCCACGTCCAAGCCGTGGTGCCGTTCGGGTCGACGAAGACGAAGAGCAGGGCCAGGAGGAGCACACTGCCGCCCCCGAGCGCGGCGAGGCCGATGATCATGGACGTGAGCGGGATGGATCGACGGTCCCGGGGCAGGAGCATCGCGAGCACGAAGACCGTGATCACGATCATCGAGAGCGCGATCGAGGCGAACGGCAGGAACCCCACGTTGATGTCGAGCGGCGGGAGAGGGACCTGCATCGCGGGGACCAACGGTCGACCCGGTCCGCTCTTTTACCGCCCCGGTCCGAACTACGGCGGGGGGCAACCTACGGGGCCGACGTCTCCTTTTCCGGCGCCTCGACCCGGCGCAGCAGCTGGGTCGTCACTTCGAGGAGGGGGTGGTGGGCGCTGCGGTCGATCTCGACATCCGCCACCGTCCGGAGGTGGTGGTCCTCGGCGACCCGCTCGAATCCGGTCGCCTGCTGGGCGAACTCCTCGGGTCGGTCGCACGTGAGCACGAAGGCCTGCAGCTGGGCGAGCCCCATCTCCTGAGCGGCGAGGGCCCGATGGTGGCCGTCGACGAGGATCCACGTCTCCCCTTTCTGGAGCACGAGCACCGGCTCCGCGAAGCCGCGCTCGAGCTCGTACCGCCGGCCCTCGAGCTCGTCCTCGAACACCTTCCACTGGGTCGGGAGCAGCTGCCCGATGGGCACGAGACCGCGATGGATGGAGAAGGGGAGGTGGTACCGCTCCGTGAGCAGCTGCTTCAGCATGTCCGCCTTCGTCGGCGAGGCCCGCTCGAAGTGGGAGCGGACCACGTCGAGGTTGGCCAGCATGCCGCACAGCCGTCCCTGTTCGTCGATGATCGGGAGGTCGCGAAGACCGTACCGGAACATGATCCGCGCGGCGTCGTCGAGCGCGGTGTCGGGCATGGCGGTGTACGTCCCCGGGCGGATGATCCGCGCGAGGGGGGTGTCCCCCTCGGAGGCGTGCCGGAGGAGCTCCTTCGCGCTGACGAAGCCGACCAGCTTGCCCGCCTCGTCGGTCACGGGGAGTCCGTGATGGCGGCTCTTCGTCAGCCGGTCGATCGCGTCCCGGACGCGGGTGGTGGTCTGGAAGTGCTCGACCTCGAGCACCATGTAGTCGCGGATGCGGACGGTCATCGGGGGGCGGGCGGCTGCTCGTCGCGGAGGTACGCCGTGAGGAAGTGGAGCACGATGAGGTGGACGTCCTCCGTGTGCTGCATGCTCTGCGACGGCACGACCAGGGAGACGTCGACCATCTCCTTCAGCTTCCCGCCGCCGATCCCCGACAGGCCGATGGTGGTGAGCCCCATCTCCTTCGCCGCCCGGACCGCTTCCAGGACGTTCGGCGAGTTCCCGCTGCCCGAGATCGCGACCACCAGGTCGCCGGGCTGGGCGAGGCCGCGCAGCTGCTCGGAGAAGATCCGGGTGTAGTCCGCGTCGTTCGCCCAGGCCATCACGCTCGGCACGTTGTCGTTCAGGGCGACGCAGCGGAACCGCTGGGTACGGGGGCCGCCGGGGGCGAGCGACTTCCGGGTCCCCTTCGCGATGTCGACGACGAAGTGGGAGGCGGTCGACGCGCTCCCGCCATTCCCGAAGAAGAAGATCGTTCGGTCCTCGGCGCGAGCCCGCAGGAAGAGGGGGACGATCTGCCGGAGGGCCTCGAGGAGGTACGGCGCCTCCAGGCACGCCCGTGTTTCGGCGACGTAGGTCCGGAGGTACGGCTCAGGAGTCGATGCTTCGGTCATCGTCCGACGAAGAGGATCCGCGATCCCTCCGGTGTGATCCGCA
>JASHXS010000182.1 GCA_030043405.1 Thermoplasmata archaeon
CGCCGAGGTGGTCGAACGGGCGCACGACCATGGGGCGCTCGTCCTCCTCGACGGATGCCAGGCCGCGCCCCATGCCCCCGGCGCGGTCGACCGCCTGGGGATCGACTACTATGCCGTCTCCGGCCACAAGATGCTCGGGCCCACGGGCACGGGGGTACTCGCGTCCAGTCCGGCGCTCCTGGGGCAGCTTCGGCCCCTCCTGCTCGGGGGGGAGACCGTGGAGTGGAGCACCCTCGCGGGACACGAACTCCGCCCACCCCCGTACCGCTTCGAGGCGGGCCTCCAGAACTACGCCGGCATCATCGGGGCGGGGGCGGCGCTGCGGTACCTCTCCACGCTCGACCCGGGCGATATGCGGGCCCACGAACTGGACCTGAACTCCCGGGTGACGCAGGCGTTCGAAGAGGAGCCCCGGATCCGGATCCTCGGCCCGGGAGCTGCCGCCGACCGGCCGAGCCTCGTTGCCTTCACGATCGAGGGCGTCGACCCCCACGACGCGGCGCTCTTCCTCGACGAGGGACACGGCGTCATGGTACGGTCGGGGCGGCACTGCGTACACTCCTGGTACGCGGAGCGCGGGATCGACGGGAACGTGCGGGCGTCCTTCTACTTCTACAACAACCGGGCGGACGTCGACGCCCTGGTCAACGGGGTCCGCGAGCTCCTCGAGCGACTGCCGGTTACCGGTACATCGGCTGGGAGGACTGCGGGCCCTCCTCGGGCCGCGTCCGGTCGGCGGCGTGTCGCTGGATCGACAGCAGCTGCTGCTCGATCCGCTCCGCCTCGGCGTAGAGCGGCACCGCGTCGAGCGGGGTCCGCAGCAAGATCGCGTTGATCGTCTCGATCACCTTGGCGGCCGCGCGCGCGTCGGGATAATCCGCCTGGGCCTCCGCCAGGAACGTGAGGACGTCGAACCCGCGGCGCCGCCCTTCGTTCAGCAGGACCCCGGCGATGCCGGTGATCACGCCCTCCGCGAAGGGGATCATGTTCGGCTCGATGTACAGCTCGCGGGCTTTCCGGGTGCTCGCCACGCCGTACACCTTCACGTCGTTGAGACGCGGTCCGCGGCCCTTCGCCCGGTGCGGGTCCGCCTCGACGACCAGGCCCTCCGGGGACACCAGCAGGGAGCACCGCTGCTCCTGCACCCAGTCGAGGATGCTGGTCGCGAGCGGATGGATGATCGCGGGGGCGGGGTGGAATTCGGAGACGAAGGCCACGATCTTGTCCGCGCCGCGACCGGCGCGGTCCGCCGGCGGGTGACCGGCGTAGATGCGGACGGGGTGCTGGGGGTTGCCGTCCCGGATCAATGACACCGTTGGGAACGCCGGCGATTCGACGATCCCGATCTGCTCCATCTCCAGCGTGTCGATGAGGTAGTTCGCGACGATCGAGCTCACGAGCCCGACCGACGGGAACCCGTCGATGACGATCGCTCCTTCGACGTCGACGCGCTTGATCTCGTAGATCCGGACCTGATCCGGGGCCATCGGCATCGTTACAGGGACCTCTCGGCGATGTTGCCGAGCTCCTTCGACAGGAGGTTGACGATGTCCTCGGTCAGGGAGCGTCGTACATCGGGCGGGAGGGCGGAGAGGCCCAGTCGAGCGGTCGCGGCGCCCACTCGCAGGACCGCGGCGTACTCTCGGGCGCGAGCCTCGAGCAGGTCGCGGACGGCATCCTTGAGGTCCTGGGCGAGCTTCGGGTCCTCCCGGAGCGTCTTCTCGAGGTGACGCCGGATTTCCTCCTTCACGAGGTCCCGCGTGGCCTCGCGCACGAGTTCTTCGGGCCGGAGGAGGTCCCGGGCGCTCTTGACCATCAGGTCGATCGGCTCGCCGGGCGCGCCGTCAGGCATCGGCCGCGGGAGCGGGGAGAGGGGGATAAGCGTTTGTCCGCTCTCCTGCGCCACGTCGTACCGGACCGGCTCGGGAGCCCGAGGCGACGGCTTCAGGGCGTCACGTGGGCCGACCGTTCGTCGTCCGTCACCGGGGGCCGAACCCCCGGGATCGGGTGGGGCTGCAGGTTGTGGGCCGCGAGGGCTTGGGGAGTGGCGAACAACCGCCCGCACAGCGAGCACTCGAGGCCCGCGGTCTCGGACATGGGGTTCATCGCCAAGCTCGCGTTCGGGTCGCCGCCGCCGTGGGCCGTTTTCATGTGGTCGACGAGGTCCTGGGGCGAACTGAATGTCGCCCCGCAGTCCGCGCATTCTTCTGCCATGGTTCTCCCTCCGGTTCCCTCAGTCCTCGTTCCCCTGCCATCGTTGAAGTAGGTTTGTCCCGCGGTCGTCCGGCATGTCGGCGATTGACGGCGCTCGGGCGCGAAAGTTCCTCGATTGTCGACCTCGAGCGCGGCGTTCCGCCCGAGCCCGCCCCTCCCCCGACCGGTCGGGTCGGGGGAAGATTTTATGCCGCGACGGGGGTCGGAGCGCCCGGTGGGCTGGTAGATCAGCGGAAGATCGCTACCTTGGCAAGGTAGAGGTCGCGAGTTCAAAGGGAGGAACGCCGCTCGACGTTCCCTCGGAAACTCTCGCCCAGTCCACTCCTCCCTCCCGGGCCCGGTCGGCGAGTGTCGAGCCCCCCCACCGACACCAACCCTAGGCCTTTATACCGGCCGAACCTCGGCGGCCTTCGTGGAGGCCGACATCCGCGAGAAGATCGCGGGCGAAGTGGTCCTCTCTCCGCATCCGGGGCGTACGCTCCGCAAGTGGCGGGAGGATTTCGGGGTCTCGCAACGGGACCTGGCGAAGCAGCTGACGACCGTGCCGTCGGTCATCTCCGACTACGAGTCCGAGCGACGGGCGAGCCCCGGGGCGGGGTTCATCCGCCGGTATGTCGACGGGCTCCTCGCCCTCGACGCCCAGAACGGGGGTCGCGTGGGCCAGCGAATGGGGGTTCGTCCCCATTCGGAGGGAATCCTGGGGATGCGCGAGTTCGCGGTGGCCATCCCCCTCAAAGCCCTCGCGGACCGGCTGGACGCCCGGGCGGTCAGCCGCGTGGACCTCCATCGGGACATCCACGGCTTCACGGTGCTCGACGCACCCCGAGCGATCCTCTCCATCGACGCGTCCCGGTTCGTGGAGGT
>JASHXS010000183.1 GCA_030043405.1 Thermoplasmata archaeon
CGTAGAGACTCCAACCGGCCACGAGTCGAGTCTGGGCCCCCTGCCACTCCGGCCAGGTCGTCGCGCGCCGGAACGTTCCCCGGTGCCTCATTGCGTCCGGAACGTATCGGACGCGCAGATGCCCCCGTCGGATGGCCCGGCGAAACGCGACCGTTTCCTGGCCTTGCGCCTCCGTGGCCATGCCGGCCGTTCGCCCCCAGGCCACCCGGAAGAGCGTAAGGCCCAAGGGGAGCCCGTACTCGAAGGGGTGTCCGGCCGAGCATCCCACCACGGCCCCCGTCCTCGGTAGAGCGAGGGCCCGGGAGGCGGCGGCGAAGAACCCCGGTTGGGTGATGATGACGTCGCCGTCCACGAAGAGCGCGACCGGGGTGTCGGCGGCGGCCATCGCCCGCAGCCGGGCCTGGCCGACCCCGCTCTCTTCCGAGATCACGGTTGCCCCGAAGTGACGCGCGATCTCCGGGGTGCCGTCGGTGCTGAATCGGTCGACCACGACCAGGTGGTGGACCGGTACGTGCTTTCGGATGGCCTCGAGCACCTCCGGGAGAAAGGCCGCTGAGTTGAAGGTCACCATCAGCACGTCCACGGATGGCTCGGTCGCTTCCCGAGGCTCGGCCACAGTCACCGCTCAGGCCATCGAGCGGGTCCCCCCTTATACGGGAGCACCCGCGCCCTCCAGCTACCGATTGTGGGTTATTAGGGGGCCACGGCCTTAGTGGGTCGTACCGAACATGAAGATCTACTCCGAGCGGCTGTTCCTGAAGTACCTGTTCTCGGACCACGGTTTCTGTTTCGGGGTCGACATGAAGCAGGCGTCGTACCTGTTCCTGGGCTCGAAGCAGGGTCTGATCCTTCAGCGCCGGCCCGTCGGGGACAAGGTGGTCGAGAACCTGAACTACGAGATCCCGGACATCGTCGCGGCCCTCCGGGCCGAGGCCCATGCGGTTCCCTCCGTCTGATCATCCAGGTGACGACTGGAGCCTCGGCGGGGTCGGCGGGCCTCGACCAGGAGTCGTGCCGTGATCTCGCTCTCGGCGACGACGTCGGCCGCCGGCGATCACCTGCGTCTGCAGATCCGGCATGGGACCGTGCCACTAGCGTACGCCCGCGAGGGCAGTACCGTTTGGCTGGTCGCCCAGTACCGGGCGGCCCGATGGGCGGTCGAGATCCTCCGCGCGGGCCGCGCCCGGCTGGAGATGGGCGGGGAGGCCGTCGAGGGGGACTGCCGTCTCGTCAGCGACGGGGTAGGTCGGGCTGCGGTCTTAGAGCGCTTCCGGGCGAAGTACGGCTCCGCCCAGGTCACGAAGTGGTTCGACCCGCCGGGCCGGGTCGTCGAGGTGACCCTCGGAGGTAGCCGCACGCCCGCGGACGACGCCGCCGACACCTACTTCCACTGGTTGGAGGCGGAGTTCGACTCGATCGCCGCCGACTACGACCGACACATCCTGGGAAACCCCGTGAACCGGCTCCTTCGGGACCGGTCGGTCGCCTTGCTGCGGCGGACGTTCCCGTCTCGCGAGCGCCTGCTCGAGATCGGGTGTGGGTCGGGGACCGAGACGGTCGAGCTCCTCGAGGACGGGCACGAAGTCACGGCCGTGGACATTTCCGGCGCGATGCTGGAGACGGTCCGGGCGAAGGCCCGGTCCCGGGGCCTGGCGGAGCGGTTGACGGTTGTGAAACTTCGGGCGGGGCGACTGAGTGAAATGGCGGGCGATGGACGCCCAACGTTCCAGGGAGCGTACTCGACGTATGGGGCCCTGAACTGCGAGCCGGACCTGGGACCCATCCCTCCCGCGCTCCGGACGCTGCTCATGCCCCGAGGCAAATTCATCGCCGGCGTCTTCAACCGCTGGTGCGGATTCGAAACCGGGGTCTATTCGCTGCTGCTTCGCTCGGATCGAGCCTTCGGTCGGTGGGGTCGGCCCGTCCCCGTCGAGGTTTCCCGGTTCTGCATCGACGCCTTTGCGTACTCCCCGCCGGAGTTCGCCGCCCTCTTCGCGGGCGACTTCCGCCCGCTCGCGTTGGAAGGGACTCCGGTATTGTTCCCTCCGTCCGACCTCGCCCGGTACGTTCGGATGTTCGACCGACGGTTCGCGGTGCTCGACCGTCTCGACGCCCGGCTCGGTCGGGCCTGGCCGTTCCGCTACTTCGGGGACCACTTCCTCATGACCCTCGAGCGACGCCCCGACACGAGGGCCCCGATACACTCGTGAGGAGTCCCTCCCCGGGCGAACCATCGAACGGGGCCTACTACTGAACAATCCGACTATTCCTGGACTAAACCCGGCGGAGGTTTATGAGGCCGGGAGGCGCGAAAGAGCTCCGAACCTCATGCCGCTGTCAAGATCCCAAGGTGGTCCGATGCCGCGCTATTGGGGGTCTTCCCGGACCGGCCGCCCGTGGCTGGCGGTGGCGGTCGCCGGGTTGGTCGCTCTGGGGGGGCTTGTCGCTCTACCGCTCGGGTCCACGACCCACGAATCTGCCGGTTCGGGGTTCGGGGCGTCGAGTTCGAACCTCGCGCCGCGTGGCACCCCCCTGGCGAGCAATGCTTCCGTCGGCTGGCAGTTGGTCAACACCTCCGGCAGTCCTCCACCCAGCGCCGGGTTCGGGATGGTCTATGACCCGGCGATCGAAAAGGTGGTCCTCTTTGGCGGCTGCGACTCGGGCCTGTTCTTCAACGTGTCGTGCACGGCGAACGACCAGACGTGGACGTACTCCAACGGCAC
>JASHXS010000184.1 GCA_030043405.1 Thermoplasmata archaeon
TGCTCGACGAGGTGCGACCCCGCATCAACGAAGTCCGCCGACTCGGACGCGACCCGAGCGAGGTCTTCGCCGCCATGAACCGGGCCCGCGAGGCGCTGCGCCTCAAGATCTACTCCGAAGCCCTGGCCGCCAGCCAAGAGGCCGTCGACCGGGTCGCCCAGCTGACCGAGGACCTCGAGGTCGCCCGCGACGAGCTGGAGGCCCTCGACACCATGCTGCAGCGCTTCCAGCGTTCGGGCTTCGCCCGGGAGGAGTTTGAGCCGGCCCTCAGCAAGGCCCGCAATCATCTCGAGCGGGCCGAGGTCGCCCAGGCGCGGGCCGAGCTCCGGTCCGCAGTCCTTCGGGTCGGCCGCGATGCGCTCCGCTTCTTCCTCGACCGATGGACGGCCCTCGACCGGGTACGCGAGTACGCGCTCGAGCACGAGTTCCTCACCGAGTCCATCGCGCGCTCCCTGTCCGAGTCCCGCGGACGGCTCGACCAGGGCGACCTCGCCGCGGGCGCCGAACTGCTGGCGACCGCGGAGGTCGAACTGCGGAACGCCGCGGCCCCGTACGTGGCCCGTCGCGTCGAAGAGATGGAACGCGGCCTCGGGGACATCCCCGATGACGCACTGACCGCGCCCGTTCGGCGCTTGCTCGCCGACGCCGACGTCACCCTGCGGGTCAAGCAGGACCTCATCACGGCGATCGAGAGCCTCCGGAAGGCGGAGCGCGACTTCGCCGCGGTGTTCGCCGTCCACGCGAGTGCCCTCGTCGACCTGCTCGAGGAGGAGCGACGGGTGCTGGAGTCGATGGGTGGCGCGGGCGACGAGATCCAGCGCCAGATCGACGAAGTCCAGCAGATCTTCAACATGGGAGACTTCGTCAAGGCCTCCCGCGCGTCCCAGGAGATCCGCACCCGCGCGCAGCAGCAGCAACTGCTCCGAAGCGAGGAGGCGGTCTCCCACGCGAAGCTCTCGTTGGTCGAGCTCGAGACCCTCGGCCTCGACCTCGGCCGGTTCCGCGGCGAGCTCGAGGAGGCCCAGGCGGAAGCCCGCGCGGGCCACTACGCGGAGGCCCATCGGCTCGCCAAGACCCTCGAGGAGAGCGCCGTCCGGACCCGGTCCGAGACCCAGGCGATCGTCGAGGAGATCGCGCAGGCCCAGGAGACGCTCGGTGACCTGCGGGAATTGGGGGTCGACCCGGAGCCGTTCTACGAGCCGATCCGCGGCGCCCGACTCGCCTTCCAGGCGCTCGACCTGGTGGCCGCCCGGTCGACCATCCAGGTGCTCCGCCAACGCCTCGGAGAAGCCATGGCGGCGGCGGAGACCGACCGACTCTTCGGCGAGACCGAACGGCTCATCGAGGACGGGCGGCGCCTCTCCGCGCCCATGGAGCCGTTCGCGGCGCGCCTGCACGAGCTTCGCACGGAGCGGCCCACGGCGCCTCCCGAGGCGACCCGGACGGCGGCGCGGGCGCTCCACGAGGAGCTTGTCGCGCTGCTCGTCCCGATCCTGGAGGAGAACCTGCGGGGACTCGAGCGAGACCTGGACATCGCCCGGGGGGCGGGCGTCGACCTCGAGAAGATCGTCGCACCGCTCGCCGAGGCGCGCCGTCGAATCTCCCTCCCAGTACCGATCGGAGCCGCCGCCCTCCTGGATGCCGCCCGGGCCGAATTCATCGGCACGCGGGGACTCGTCGAACATGCGGAGCGCGTGACCAAGCGGGCGCGCGAGGCACTCGCCGAAGCCGACCTCCTCCGCGTCGACGTGGGACCGCTGCGCTCGGCGATGGAACAGGTGGAGGCCGTGCTCGGGCGCCGGGAGTATACCCGGGTCATCGAGCTCGGTGGCCCCCTGGAACGCGAACTCCTGCAGGTCACCTACCATCACGTTTCGAAGACGCTCGCCGGGTTCCGCGCCACCGTCTCTCGTCTCCGAGGCGAGGGGATCGATACGACGGTCGCGGAGAACTTGCTCCACCAGGCCCGGATGGCCCTGGACGAGGGGCGACCGGTGGATGCCGTTCAGCTCGCGTCGAAGAGCGAGGGGGAGCTTGAGCGCGCCGACCTCCAGCGGCGGATCGCCGAGGGGTCGATCGAGGCGGCCCAGAAGTCGTTCGAGCGCGCCGTCCGTGACGGGGTCGTGGCCCCGACCGTGGCCTCGGAGCTCTCGACCATCCGCACCTTGTTCGCCAAGCACGAGTACCCCGACGTGCTCGAGCATGCGATCCTGGCGAGCGACACGCTCGTGACCCTGCGCGAGAGCCACCGCCGGGCCCGCGAAGCGTACGCCGCCGCGGAGTCCCAGGTGGGGGAGGCCCAGGAACTGGGCGCCGATGTCGCCGAAGCGCGGGCCCGCCTCCAGGAGGGTCTGCGCGCGATCGAGGCGGGCCAGTACCCCGAGGCGGTCCGCGCGTCGCGGGAAGCGACCGAGATGGGTCGGTGGGCCATCGAGCGACTGTTCGCCGGCCCGCTCGGCCAGCTGCGGAAGCTGGTCGATGTGGGACGGCGCGAGGGATTGTCGGTCGCGGTGGACTCCATCGAGGGGCTGGTGGCGGACGCCGAGGGCGCGCTCCGGGCGCGGGACTGGGTCCGGGTCCGGGAGGCCGTCAAGCAGGCCGAACAGGCGAGCGACCGAGCCTTCGCCTCGATCGTCGAGGCTCGCTGGATCGAAGTGGAGACCCAGGGCAGCCGACTGCCGCCGCCCTCCGACGAGGAGCGGGCCCGCTGGGCGGACGCCCGCGCCCGGCTCGCGGATTTCCAGGTTCGCCGCGATTTCGCGGGGGCGCTCCGGCTGCTCCGGGAGGAGCGCGAACGGGCGACCCAGCGCCGACGGACGGCCGTCGAAACGGAGTTGCGGACCCTCAAGGACCAGCTCTGGGTCGGGGAGCGGCTGGGCGTGGACACGACGCCCGTCATGCAGACGTTCAGCGAGGCTCGCGTGGCCGTCGACGGGGGCCATCTCGAGGAGGGCGAAACCCTGCTGGCGCGGGCGCGCGAGTCGCTCGAACACGCCGTCCAGGAGCCCCTGGAGCGGCGCAGTTCCGAGATCTCCTCCGAGGTCAACTTCGCCGCGGAAGGCCTGCGGGTCAGCGTCGGGCCGCTGCGCGCCCGGCTCGTCGACATGGAGCGCCTGGTCCGCGAGCGGCAGCTGCTGGCGGGGGCGCGACTCCTCCTGTCCATCGAGGAGGACCTGAACCTGCGGAAGTCGCTCCATCGGGAGTTGATGAACCTCCACTACCTGATCGACGCGGCGCTCGCTCGGGCGGCCGAGCGGCGCGTCGACACCAGCGAGGCACGAGCGCTCCTGGCCGAGTCGGTGCGACTCCGCGATGAGGACTACACGGCCGCACTGGGCAAGGCCCGGGACGCGCTCCGACGTCTGCAGGCGGAGGTACCGGCACCGGCCTCGACGACGACCTCCCCTCCGCCGCCGCCTCCCGTCGAAGCGCCGCCGCCCACTCCCGAACCGACTCCTGCGGCGCCGCCGCCGGCTTCCACTCCGTTCTGGCCGTTCCGGCGTCCCCCCTCCTGAGGGGTTACGGGAACCCCGTCAGGAATTGACGAGGCCGCCGGCCGTCGGTCCGGCCGGGCCGAGGCCGGGCAGTCCCCGCGGCGGCCCGAGGGGCAACCGGTCGTATTCGACGGTGTGGTGAATGCCCCGTCGGCGGAGCATGGTCGACACCTGCTCCGTGATCTGCACCACCTCCTGGCAGCGGGCGGGCTTGGTGAAGTAGAACTCCGCGCGCCGCTCGTCGGAGAGTGGGAAGATGAGCCGAAGCCCGAAGGGGTCCTGTCGGTTGTAGCCCGCGGGCTTCCGGTTTCCCTTGAGGTCCCGCAGGTTCTCGTCCAGGAGGACCTCCGGCAGCAGGGGGTCGGTCTCCTTGACGAACGGTCGATTCATCTCGATAACCCGCCGGTGGATGTCGGGATACACCCGGACGAGGTCCTTGTACGACCGCTTGACGTCGAGCAGGATGTGTCCGCTTCGGGCTTTGACCGGAGGAGTCACGTGCCACGACGAGTACCGGCGACCTCATAGCCGCATCGATGCAGGCCGCGCGTACCCTCTTCGGCCTCCGCCTCCGCTCAGATCGCCGGAGGTTGGAACCACTTCCGAGACTGGGTCATGGGAACGTACTGGCGAAGGGAAACCCCGTTGCGGAAGGTCCAGGACCGGACCTCGCGGAGATTCAGCGGTCGGCGACGCGAGCCGAACAGTCGGTCGCGGCCGCGGCCCAGGAGCGTCGGGACGACCGAGAGCAAGTACTCGTCGACCAGGTTCTGTTCGATCAGAGCGCGCGGGAAGGCGACGCCACCGGGGACCAGCATGTTCTCGCCGCGTTGTCGCTTTCGACGGGCAATCTCCCGGGCGACCGAGCCCCGGACGATCGTGGTCCCCGACCAATCCGCCTTCGGGAGTGTACGGGAGAACACGACCTTCGGCGTCTCACTTAGGAAACGGGCCTGTTTCTTCCAATCGGCCGGCGTCGACGGATCGGTGGCCGCCTTCGGCCAGAAGCTGGCGAACTGTCGGTAGGTGCCTTTCCCCATGAGGAGCGTATCGACCCGGGCCGCGCCTGTGTCGTCGAGCGCGGCGTCCAACTCCTTCCAGTA
>JASHXS010000185.1 GCA_030043405.1 Thermoplasmata archaeon
GCCGGTCCGGGCCGCGTGGAGGGTCTCCTCGATCTGCTCGCGCTCGAGGCGCGTGTCGACCGCATAGGCCTCGAGCCGGGTGAGTCGGCCCTTCGTCCGCTTCTCCCACTCCTCGAAGGCCGCGACGATGCGTCGTTGCGCGATCCGTTCGACGCCGCGCACGACCTCCGTCCACGGCTCCGGGTTCGGCGCGTTCCGGGCGGCCTCCTCGGCCCAGCTCGGCAGGTGGGGGATCTCGACCCCCAGGGACTCGACATTCTCCTCCCACTGGTTCAGCCGCGTCAACCGGCGGGCCAATTCGATGGCGAACGGGTTCGGCGGCGCCGACCGACGGCTCGCGGGGGCGCGGGAACGCGGGTTCGCCGCGGTCGGAGGGGACTCGACGGGGACGTCGAGGGAGGGCGGCGCGGGCGCCGGCTCTCCCTCGGTCTCGGGGGGAAGCAGCGCCTCCACCGGTGACTCGAGGGGGTTGTGGCACGACGGGCACAGGAACGCGTCCGCCGGCGCCATGGCCCCACAGTTGGGACAAACGATGCCGTCGCCCGCCATTGGCCGTGCAGAATAGACCGTGGACCCTTAAAAACCAGAGAGGGGACCAGCGAAGGCCGTACCGAGGGGGAACGGAGGAGTGCAGGGGGTGAGATTTGAACTCACGAACTCCTACGAGACTAGGACCTCAACCTAGCGCCTTTGACCAAGCTGGGCCACCCCTGCACGGTCGGTCGCGGCTACGGGGTATGGGCATTAACCTTTGCGAGAAGGGCGCACCTCGGGCGCTTCGGAGCGGCCGCCGACCACAAAGCCACTTGTAGCGGTACACGGTCGGGCTCGGTCCATGGGGGCCCGCCGCGAGGACGGCATCACCGTGTTCATCGGCCTCAAGCCGACGATGACGTACGTCTTCCAGGTCGTCACCCAGTTGAACTCCGGCGCCGGACCCGTGGTGGTGAAGGCCCGGGGGAACGCCATCGCGAAGGCCGTGGACGTCGTCGAGGTGGTGCGGCGCCGCTTCCTCGTGGGTCAGGTCGAGATCGGCCCGATCCGGATCGACACCGAACGCCTCACCAACCGCGATGGCCGCGACGCGAACGTCTCCTCGATCGCCATCCCGGTTACCCGGACGGGCCCGCCGCCGGGGCCGGCGGCGGCGCCGGCGGCACCGCCGTAGGCGACCGCAGGACCCAGGTGCCGGCGACGAGGTCGCCCCATCGCTGGCGCTCGCTGGTCGCGGTGATGCTCAGGAATCCGACCAAGCCGAGCAGCCCCACGCTCAGGATCGCCCCGACCAGGAGGCTCACGGCCGCCAGGATGCCGGCCGGCAGGGGCAACCCCTCGAACGATACCGCTCCCGAATTGGCCCCCGCTACGAGGAGTCCGGTGGCACTCCCGACGGCGACGCCGAGGATCGACAGGGTGGGGACCCGGAACGCGTTGCGGAGCAGTCCCGACGTCAGGTTCGTGGGGCGCAGCTCGCGCTCCCGCACGACGAAGCCGAGCAACCTCTTCCCGACGGTCGTCCCGAAGACGGTCTCCCCCACGACGAAGTAGAGGTACGCGAGGCTGATGTAGCCGTAGATCGCGGCGTTGTAGGCGACGCTGGAGAGCACCGCGGTCAGCCCGCCCGGCGTGTGCGCCGCGAGGTACGCCCAGACCGCGACCGCCGGCACCGTCACGACCAATAGGTCGAGGACGAACGCGAGGGCCCGGCCCCCGGCGCTCGCGAACTTGCGATCGACCAGCTGGATCGACAGGGCGACGAGGGAGCGCGCGGTGAGCCAGCCGCGATAGCTCTCCCGACCGTCGTTCGTCCCCTGGGCCGCGGCGGCGTCGAGGTTCGCCTGGTCGCTGACGACCCAGCCGGGGACCGGAAGGCCCTGCCAGGGTCGGTCCGTCGGGGCCGGGGGGACGCCCAGCACCGTCGCGGCTTCGTGGGCCGCCGCGTGCGTCGCGGTCGAGGCGCTCACGAGCGAGCCCGACAGGTCCCCGGTCACGCCCTGGCGGAATGAACGGCCGAGCTGCCCCATGGGGGTCGGTGGTGGGCTCTCCTTCGGGGCGCCGGGAATGGGGGTCCAGGCCGACCCCATGGCATAGTGGATCACGTAGGCCGTGGCGAACGCGAGGAGGCCGGAGAGATAGACCAGGTCGAGAATTCCGGCCCCCCCGATGACGTACAGTCCGGGTCCGGAACTCGGGTACAGCGGTGGCTCGCGCAGCACGTCCGCTCCGACCAGGACCCCGAAGGTCCCCGCGATGTAGGCGGCGGGCAGGGCGAGCCCCTCCGCGCCCCGTAGGAGCCGGGGCGCCGCGAGCGCGACGAGAAGTCCGGCGCCGATCGGCGGCAGGAGATACTGGGGGAACATCTCCGAGATCCCGACCCCCGGGATGGCGGCCGAGAACAGGAAGGTCAGGACCAGCACGCCGTCGGTGAGGGCGAGCAGGCCCGCGACTCGTTCGAGCAGCCCGTCGCGCCGGAATCGGCCCAGCAGGAAGACGACCGCCGGGACGGCGGCGGCGAGCAGCACGACCCCGAGCGTGGAGGGCGTCGCCGCCGGAAACAGCACGACGACCGCCAAGCCCAACCCGGCGACGATCCCATACGCGGCCAGGAAGAGGCCCGCGGACCGTCGCATGGGCGGGGCCAGGGGACCGAAGGCCAGCAGCGCCACGAGGATCGGGAAGAGCGCCCCGCCGACGGAGATACCGAGCAGGTCGTTCGAGACGGGGAGGAAGGGCAGGTCCGCGAGCGTGACCGCGGCCGCCCCGGGAAGGAGGAGCCAGAAGGCCCGGCGGCCGAGGCCGATCGACTCCGCGAAGGCCGGGTGCTCGAACGCACAGAGGAAGAGGACGGCCCAGAGGAAGCCGGGGAGCCCCACCGAGATGGCGTTCCCGAGGATGTCGAACGTGAGCTGGCCGGGGTCGATCACGAACCTCCACCCCGCCGGGCGGGCGGTGGCCGAGGCCGGCACTCAACCTAAACGTTTTGTCGGCGGACCCCCCTCGCGCCGCATGGTCCCCCCGCGCGTGGAACAAGACTCGCTCGGCCCCCGCGACGTGCCGGATTCGGCGTACTGGGGGATCCAGACCCTGCGGGCGCGGGAGAACTTCCCCGTCAGCGGCCTGCGCGCGTCGGCTCACTTGATCCGGGCCTATGGTCTCCTGAAGCTCGCGTGCGTCCGTGCCAACGTCGCCCTCGGGACGGTCGAGGCCGAGAAGGGTCGAGCCGTGGAACAGGCGGCCCGCGAGGTGGCGGAGGGGAAGTTCGCCTCCGAGTTCGTCGTCGACGTCTTCCAGGCCGGCGCCGGCACGTCGTTCCACATGAACGTGAACGAAGTGATCGCGAACCGGGCGCTCGAGATCCTGGGCCGGCCCCGGGGAGAGTACGCGACCGTCAGCCCGAACGACCTCGTGAATCGCGGCCAATCGACCAACGACACGTACCCGAGCGCGGCCCAGGTGGCGACGCTCTTCGCCCTCGGCGAGGTCCGGACCGCGGTGGGCACGCTGGCCCAGAGCCTCCGCCGGAAGGCCGAGGAGTTCCGTCAACTGCCGAAGGCCGGCCGGACCCATCTCAAGGATGCCATGCCCGTCACGCTCGGGGCGGAGTTTGCGGCGTACGCGAGCGCCCTCGAGCACGTCCTCGAGCTCCTGCCGGGCGTCGAGCACGCGCTCGCCGAGATCCCGCTCGGGGGGAGCGCGGTCGGCAGTGGGATCAACACGGTCCCGGGGTTCCGGACCCGCGCGGTGAGCGAGTACGCGACCCTGGCGGAGCGTCCGCTCCGGCCCGCCCGCGACCCGTTCGAGACGATGCAGAGCCGCTGGCCCCTGGCGGCGGCGTCGAGCTGGCTCCGTACCCTCGCCCTCGAACTGGTCCGGATCGCGAACGACCTTCGTCTCCTGGCCAGCGGTCCGGCCACGGGGTTCGACGAGGTGCGGCTGCCCGAGATCCAACCGGGGTCGTCGATCATGCCGGCGAAGGTCAATCCCTCGGCCGCCGAGTGCCTCGACATGGTGGCCTTCCACGTCGTCGGGGCCGACGCGGCGACCGCGCTCGCCGTCCAGGCCGGTCAGCTTGAGATCAACGTGATGATGCCGCTCGCCGCCTACGAGGTCCTCTTCGCGGCCGAGATCCTGACGAACTACCTGCCCGTGTTCGCTCGGACGTGCGTGGACGGGATCACGCCGAACGCCCCCCGACTCGAGAAGTTCCTCACGGAATCGTCGGCGCTCGCCACCGTGCTGACCCCCCGGTTCGGCTACCTGAAGGTCGCGGAGATCCTCCACGCGGCCGAGCGGGAAGGCCGACCGGTACGGGAGCTGCTGGTCGAGCGGGGACTCTTGACGAAGGCCGAGGTCGAGAGCCTGCTGGGGAGCCCCGCCCTCCTCAAGCTGACGCAGCCGGTCCCCTAGCGCGGGGTTAAGTCCCGGGGGAACCGTCCGAGCCCCCGCGCATGGCCACGATCGAGGAGACGGCGCTCTCGCTGGGGAACCCGACCAGCGACGAGTTCCGTCGCGCCACCGACGTCCTCGGGAAGGTGGGCCTCACGCAGTACGAGGCCCGGGCGTACATCGCCCTGGTCGCGCGAGGCGTGGGCGACGCGGCGACCCTGGCCTCGGCCGCGGGGATCCCCCGCACGAGTGCCTACAAGGTGCTCGAGTCGCTCGCCGAGAAGGGGTACGCGAAACCCACCGGTGGCAAGCCGATCCTCTTCCGCCCGACCCCTCCGCTGGAAGTGGCGGAATCGTTGAAGGGCGCGATCCAGGAAGTCTTCGAGCGGCTCGCGAACCTGCACCGCATGGTCGCGGAGCACGGGGAGCCCCAGCTCGTCTACCTGCTCTCCGGTCGCGAGAAGGTGCTCCAGAAGATCGGGGAGTTGCTCGATCAGTCCAGCCGGTCCTTCATCCTGACGACGCCGGGCGTGGCGGAGGTCCGGGACGAGCTCGGGAAGAAGTTCCAGCACGCGGTGAAGCGCGGGGTCCAGGTCACGTTCGTCACCGCCCCGCTCCAGCGCGTCCCCGAGGGGGTCGAGTATGTCACGCGGGAGAACCTGCTCGCTACCGAGGTCCTCGCTGACGGCGAGCACGCCCTGTTGGCGGCCCCGGGCCTGGACGCCTGTGGTTTCACGGACAACCCGATCCTCACCTCGCACCTGAAGCAGTTCCTCGAGGTCATCCTCGAGAGCGGGCGCGGGGCTTCGTCGTGAGCCCCGCGACCGAGCGCGGGCCTCGAGTTCCCCCCGTCGAGCGAGTCCGTCAAGCGTTAAGGGAGCGCCGGGGTCCGGAGACCGCCGAGCGACTTCCGACGGGGTACGTCCGCCTCGGACGGGTCGTCCTCGTGCGCTGGCCGGAGTCGCTCCGGAAGGAGTACCCGACCCTCGCCGCCGACCTGGCCCGGGCGCTCCACGTGCGGACGGTCCTTCGGGCGAGCGGACCCGTGGAGGGGGAGCTCCGAACGCCCCGGGTCGAGGCGCTCTACGGCGACGAGACCGAGACCGAGGTCGTCGAGCACGGCGTCCGATGGCGGTTCGACGCCGCGCGCGTGATGTTCGCCGCGGGAAACCGGACCGAACGGGCCCGGGCGGGACAGTTGGTCCGCCCGGGCCAAACGGTGGTGGACCTGTTCGCCGGGATCGGGTACTTCGCCATTCCCGCCGCCAAGTTCGGCCGGGCCCACCGCGT
>JASHXS010000186.1 GCA_030043405.1 Thermoplasmata archaeon
AAGCTCGTCGGCGCGAACGTACCCTTCACGGACGAAGTGCTCAGGCTCTCCGCGACCAGCGTCCCGGAACGATTCACGACCCCGAGGTCGGCCACTCCCATCGGGGCCGGCGAGGCCGAGTACGACGGCACCACGTGGCCGTCGGTGAGTCGCCCGACGGATCCTTGGCCGAACGCCGGGAGGAAGATGTCGCGGAGCGGCACACCCGCGGCCTGTGCGGCGGCCAGGGCGGAGGCACCCGGTCCGGACTCGGGCGTGGCGGTCGGCGTGGCACTGTCCGCCGACGGGGCGGGGGCGGCCCCGACGTCCGACGGGGCCGGCGAGGACGGTTCGGGACCCGCCGACACCGGGGTCTGGACGGGACCACTCAAAGACAGGGCGCCCGGTCGACCGAGCGACCCGCCACTCGTGAGGAGAAGAAGGACCACTACCGCGATCGCACCGACTATCGCCCGACGAGCGTGGACCACGTCGCACCTAGCCTCGCGGGGGTTGATACGGCTTGGGGCCCGCGGCGGGTCGATCGCCGGCGTGGGGTACCGGCACGCCGGAGTTGCTATGAGCCGGGTCCCGCTCCCCATCTCGTGCCGTTCTCGGGGTTGCGCGGATTCCGGGACTACCCGCCCCCCGAGGCCGGGGCGAGGTCCGAGATCCGACGTCGGATGCGGGCCGCGGCCCGCCGGGCCGGCTTCGTCGAGCTGGAAGGCCCCTGCGTCGAGAGCTTCGAACTGTATCAGACAAAGAGTGGGGAGGGCATCGCCGCCGAGACCTGGCTGTTCCGCGACAAGGGGGACCGCCCGGTGGCGCTCGTACCGGAGACCACCCCGTCGCTCGCCCGTATTTTCGTGGACCGGGCCAAGTCCGAACCCCTGCCGGTGAAGTGGTTCACGATCTCGAAGATCTGGCGCTACGAAGAACCCCAGGCCGGCCGGACCCGGGAGTTCCTGCAGTTCAATCTGGACATCCTGGGCGTTCCGGGGGTCGAGGCGGAGGCCGATCTCCTCGCGACGGCCGCCCTGTTCCTCGACGAAGTGGGGGCCCACGGGCTGTGTGCGTTCCGACTCAATGATCGGCGCGTGGCCGAAGGCATCGGTCGCCTCTACGGTGCCCAGGACATCGCACGATACTTCCGCGCGGTCGATCGGTATCGCCGGATCCCGCCCGCGGAGTTCGAGGGCGAGATCCTCCAGGCGGGCCTCTCCGAGGACGCCGCCCGGGAACTGTCGAGCCTCTTCGTCCAGGCGGGAAGTGGCGTGGCGCTCCGCGAGGCCGAGCCGTACTTCCAGGAGCTGGAGCGTCGGGGCGTCGGGGTCGACGCCCAGGCCGGCATCGAGTCTCTCCGGAGGCTCTTTGCCCTGCTCGACCGGGCGGGGCTCTCCGACCGGGTCCTGTACGACCCCACGGTCGTCCGCGGCCTCGCCTACTACACCTCGACCGTGTTCGAGGCGTTCGCCCGGTCCGGGGATGGCCGAGCCTTGTTCGGCGGCGGACGGTACGACCACCTGATCGAACTCTTCGAGGGTCCCCCGACGGCCGCCGCCGGCCTCGCGATCGGCGACCAGACGCTCGAAATCCTGCTCAAGGGGGCGGGACGCTGGCCCGAGGGCGAGCCCCCGCTCGACACGTACGTGGTGGTGAATGAGTCGAGTCGGATCCCGGACGCGATCGAGATCGTACAGGAGCTACGACGGGCCGGTCAGAGCGCGGACTGCGACCTGCTCGGTCGCTCGATGTCCAAGCAGTTCAGGGAGGCCGCACGGCGACGTGCGCGTCGGGCCCTGATCCTGGGGCTGAAGGAGTATGGGCCGGGGGTCGTGGTCGAGCGGGATCTGACGACGGGGGCCCAGCGTGAGGTGCCCCGCTCTTCCGTGGCACGACCGGCGTGATGCCCTCGATGGCGGGACCGTCCCAGAGCAGGATCCCGGGCGGCGACTCCGCCCCATCGACGTACCCATACCAGTAGACCACGGCTCCCTCCCCGAAGATCTCGGTGTACGGAGCCAGCTGGCGACGCAGATTCTTTCGCAGCTCCACGTCGTCGCCGAAGTTCGCCTTCGACTCGATCCACGTCAGCTTCTGACCGTTGTGAACGATCGGCTCGTCGAGGAGCGCGTCCGGGGTCTTCGCATACTTTCCTCGAAGATCCTTCTCGGTGCGGTAGCCGATCCCGTGCTGCTCGAGCCAGGCCTGGAGTCGCTCCTCCCCCCGGCGGCCGCGCTCGCGCTGGAGCTCCATGCCATGGGGAGAATAGATCCGGTCCGCGGCGAGCAGGGCGTCGACCTCGCGGCGGATGCGGGCGTCCGGGGCGGTTTCCGGATGGAGGAAGGTGCCCCAGACCTTCTTTCGGGGGATGCCCAACTCCCCCAGCATCTGCTGGCCCATCAGGACCGGCGGGAATCGCCACTCGCGGGCGATGTCGAGGATCGATCGCCCGCTCTTCCACTGGGAGACGAGCCGGGGCAGCTGGCGCTTGACCACGTAGAACCGTCGGGTGGCGTCTCGCGTCACCCGATGGGTGTGGATCACGAAGAGAAGCTCCGGGTCGCGGTCCTCGGCCCGGGCAATACGGTCGACGTCCTCGTCGGTGACTAGCGAATCATACAGGCGCTGGTAGGTCGGTCGGTCCATGGGTAGGCCAGAAAGGAATCGACCGGTTGACGGTACTGGGGAGGATAAGCTTGGTGCCCTCAGTCCCGCCAGTCGAGGCCGACGGTCCGTAGGCCGAGCTTGGGGATCGGAGGGGGCCGCCGCTTGTGCCGGTACCGGGCGACGCGGGCCGCCACCGACTCGATCGCTTCCGGGGGTAACCCAGTCAGGGCCTGGATCTCGTCCGGTCGACGCAGCTGCTCCAACCCGTAGAGGATCCGGTCGAGCTGTTCATACGGCAGTCCGAGTTCGCCCTCGTCCGTCTGCCCCTCCCAGAATCCCGCGGTGGGGACGCGCTCGCGGATCGCCGGCGGGATCCCGAGTTCCTCGGCGAGGGCGCGCTCCTGGGTCTTGTACAGGTCCCCCAAGGGGAGCAGGTCGACCCCCCCGTCTCCATGCTTGGTGAAGTAACCGAGGAGGAGCTCGGACTTGTTGCCCGTCCCGAGGACGAGCCGCCCCCGCTCCCGCGCCAGGGCATACAGGAGGGACATTCGCAACCGGGCGGTGATGTTGCCGAGCGTCACCCGGTCCCGTACCTCGGGGACCAGGGCCCGGGTCGTCTCCAGGGCCGGGGCGATCGAGATGGTCCGGTGCTCGATCCCGAGCGACTCGGCGTAGCGACGCGTCTCTTCGAGGAGCGACTTCGGGAACGCCGAGTCGGGGAGGAGGACCCCGAGCACGCGATCCGGTCCGAGGGCATCCCGGGCCAGGCGAGCGACCAAGGCGCTGTCGATGCCGCCGGAGAGGCC
>JASHXS010000187.1 GCA_030043405.1 Thermoplasmata archaeon
TCGGAGCGACCCGGTCCCCAGGATGCTCCCGTTCGGCCACGTATCGGGCGAAGGCGCGGAAGCGGGGGAAGACCGTCGTATCGGTGGACGCCTGGGCAATCAGGGCCGCGTCGTCCTTCAGTCGCCGCCCCTCGCCGACCAGCCCCTCGGCCTCGGCGTTGCTCTGCTTCAGCGAGTCGCGGAAGTAGCGGCACCAATAGACGCCGGCGCTCCGCTTCAGGGACGGCGCCAGATACTGGTCGATGAACTCGGCGACCCGCTTCTCGTTCTGACGGAAGGACTCGCCACTCCGGGCCCGCAGGCGGCCGCGCATGGCGTGGAGGAGACCGGCCTTGAGATCCGCGGTGGTCGGGATCTTCCGGTCGGACAGGGTGGCGATGGCGTAGGTGCGTGCCGCGACGTCGAGGAGCGTGCGGTTCGAGCCGACCTCGCCGATGTCCGGGTTGTCGTCGCTGACACGGAGCCGCCAGGCTTCGATGACGCGGACGCCGGCGTCCGTCAGGACCTCGGGCACCCACCCCGCTCCCTCCTCGCGGGCGAGGGCCACGATGCGCCGGTTGTCCGCATGACGCTCGTTGTAGCCGACGTACAGGCTCGTGAGGCGGTCGGAGAGTGGGTCGTTGATGTTGTCGAGGTCCGACAGATTCGAGGTTCCGACCGCCACGAACGCCCCGGGGAAGCTCTCCCGCGACTTGGACGGCGTCACCATCCCTTCCTGGAGCGCCTGCAACAGCACGTTCTGGGTGCCGAGCGGCAGCTTCCCGATCTCATCGACCAAGAGGAAACCCCGGTTGGCCTGGAGGAGCTTTCCCGGCTCGAGCACCAGGGGGCTCATCGGGTCGCCGATCTCCTCCAGCTTGCGGAGGTTGATGTTCCCGGTCAGGTGGTCGGGGAAGACTTCCGAGGAACCCTGCAGTCGGGCGTAGCCGAACCCCTCGTGCAGGTACACGTACTGGGCCGGGACCTTCGTCGGGTCGACGGCGGCGGGGTCGAAGCGGGCGGGATCACCGCCGGGCGCGAACCGACGGGTGCAGATGGGACACGGGGGGAAACGGTCAGCCGACGCGGGGTCGATCAGTGCGATGGGGTCGTCCAAGACGGGGCATCCTTCTACCACCCACGCGCCCTTGGGGAAGAGGTCCCAGAGGTCCTTCGCGAGGCTGGTCTTGCCCGCCCCGGAGGGGCCAAAGAACAACATGTGCGCGCCGGAGACGATGGCGGCGACGACGTCCTCGTAGGTCGACGCAGGGAGGACCGTGTGCGGGAACAGCGACCGGATCGCGTCCTCGCGGGAGAGGCCCCGCGTACGGGCCGCGTCCAGTCGACGGAGGACTTCGGCGCGGTACCGCTCGCCGGGAGATTCGGCGCTCGGGTGCGACTTCTTCAGCTCGGCCGCGGTCGAACGCGCGCCCCTCGCCGGTTCTTTCGCCGCCGCCACGGCGCGCGCAGTTGGGCTCGGGTTATGTACTTTCCCCACTCGAGAGCGGCAGCCGCCCCGGACCGTCAGGGAAACGGGCCTTCCCGCCCGCGACACGGTTAAGTAGGGTACCCCGCTCGGCGGCCCCGCGACCCATGGCCGAGAAGGAGACGACCGGAAAGAAGACCACGGTCGCCCGCACTGTCAAGGACAAGTGGCGGGCGAAGCAGTGGTACAAGGTCCGGGCCCCGGGTCTCTTCCAGCACGCCGAGCTCGGCGAGACGGTCGCCACCGAACCCGAGCAGCTCGTCGGGCGGACCCTCGAGATGACCCTGCCGGAGCTGTCCGGCGGGGCCGACGCCGGCAGGGCCCACATCAAGATGCGCTTCCGCGTCGAACGCGTCGGCGGCGATGGGGTCGCGGAGACGCGGTTCATCGGCCACGACCTCACCTCGGACTACGTGCGGCGCCTCGCCCGCCGCAAGCGCTCCAAGATCGACACATCCCTCCATGTCACGACGAAGGATGGCATCGAGATCGTGCTGAAGCCGGTCGCGGTCGGCGAGCAGCGCCTCCAGACCCGGCTTCGCGCCGAGCTCCGCCACAAGATGGTGGAGATCCTGCAGACCGAAGCTTCGCA
This sequence comes from Thermoplasmata archaeon, assembly GCA_030043405.1. Taxonomy (GTDB): domain Archaea; phylum Thermoplasmatota; class Thermoplasmata; order Lutacidiplasmatales; family UBA184; genus Lutacidiplasma. The sequence goes on from JASHXS010000187.1 coordinate 2,058, forward strand.
GAAGACCGCCGCCGAATTCGTCCGGGAAATGATCCAGGGCGAGCTATCGAAGATCCTCGCCCACGGCGTGCGGACCCTCTATCCGCTCAAGAAGATCGAGATCCGCCGCTCCGAGGTACTCGGCGCCATCGCGGATGAGATCCCGACCCACCCGCCGACCCCCGAGGCGACCGGCGTCGAGGGCCCGAGCGGCCCGGCCCCTGTCGCCGCGACGGGGGAAGGCGATGAGGCCCCCGCCGCATAGGTGCGGCCGTGGCGCCTCCGATCCCTGTCGGAGTGGCTCAGCCCGGTAGAGCACGGGACTCATAGCGGGTGGCGACACCGCGCGCCCCCCGGGAGAGATCCTGGGGCCGGGGGTTCAAATCCCCCCTCCGACATTCTGGTCTCGCGCCTCCGAACCCATATCCACGGGGGAGGGTGCGGAAGCTGAGAAGGGTGGGCATGGAGCATTACTCACGGCTCTGAAACATACCAAGCTATATGTGAACCATATGGCATCATATGGCCGATGATCACCACCATCCAATT